>NZ_JBEOXS010000008.1:0-185143 GCF_040296705.1 Streptomyces sp. NPDC002055 | reverse complement strand
CGGGCCCTGGGGGCCCACAAATACACGGAAGTTTCCGGAACCCCCACCCCTGCGCCCCCACCCCCTTGCGTTCACCCAGCCGCCCTGCGGCCCCGCGCCCTTGCGTTCACCCTGCCCTGCGGCCCCGCGCCCTTGCGTCCGGACCACCGGCCCGTCGTGGCGCACCGCCTGACGTCCACCCGGCCCTGCGGCCCCCGCTGCCTTCATGTCCGGGCCGGGGCCGGTGGTACCGCGCTGAGCTGGTCCTCCTGGGAGGAGCAGTTGTGCCCCACCGCGCCGACGGGGCCCGGCCCGCGCGTCACAGCTGCCAGATCAGCAGCTCGGCCGGGGTGGCGGCGATGAGTTCCGGCCCGGGGTGGCCGGAGATCCGCAGCTCGTCGCCCGGTCCGAGCAGGTCGTCCGGCAGCTGTACCTGACCGCGTACCACCTGCAGATGCGTCCGGGACTCCGGGCCGCTGCCGGCGTCGCTCATCGGCAGGGCCCGGCACTCGCCCTCCGCCAGGCGGACGATGTGGAGCACGGCTCCGGCGTTCGCCAGGGCGTAGGGCGTGCCGATGCCGCGGACGATCTCGTACGACGGTTCGCCGGCCGGCCGCGCGGGCTCCAGCCACATCTGGACGAAGCGGAGCGGCTCCGCCCCCTCGTTGCGCTCGGTGTGCCGCACCCCGCTGCCCGCGCTCAGCCGCTGGACGTCCCCGGGGCGCACGACCGAGGCGTGCCCGGCCGAGTCGCGGTGGGTGAGCTCCCCCTCCACGACCCAGGTGACGATCTCCACGTCGCGGTGCGGATGCTCGTCGAAGCCCGCCCCGGGCTCCAGCCGCTCCTCGTTGCAGGCGATCAGCGGGCCGAACCGCAGGTTGTCCGGGTCGTAGTGCGGGCCGAACGAGAACGCGTGCCGGGTCTCGATCCCCGCCTGTGGATCGCCGCCCCGATAACGCTCCGCGGCCCGCCTCAGCTGCATCATCGGTCCACCGTACCGAGGCGCGAGGGAGGGGGCGGGGCGGGAGCGACGCCGCATGAGGCAGTCTTGTCACGTGCCTGAATCCGGATCCGCCGACGCTCACCCACACTCCGCGACCCTGCGACGGCTGGAGAAATCCTCCGGCCACCTCGCCGCGAACGCGATCGCCCGCATGGACGAGACGCTGCCGTGGTACCGCGCCATGCCACCGGAGAACCGCTCCTGGATCGGCCTCGTCGCCCAGGCCGGCATCGCCGCCTTCACCGAGTGGTTCCGGCATCCGGAGACCCCGCAGGCGATCAGCACCGATGTCTTCGGGACCGCGCCCCGCGAGCTGACCCGCGCGATCACGCTGCGGCAGACCGTGGAGATGGTCCGGACGACCATCGAGGTCATGGAGGCCGCCATCGACGAGGTGGCGGCGCCCGGCGACGAGTCGGTGCTGCGCGAGGCGCTGCTGGTCTACGCCCGGGAGATCGCCTTCGCCACCGCCCAGGTGTACGCGCAGGCCGCCGAGGCGCGCGGCGCCTGGGACGCCCGGCTGGAGTCGCTGGTGGTGAACGCCGTGCTCTCCGGCGAGGCCGACGAGGGCGCCCTCTCCCGCGCCGCGGCGCTGGGCTGGAACTCCCCCGAGCACGTGATCGTGGTGCTGGGCACCGCGCCGGACGGGGACAGCGAGCTGACCGTGGAGGCGATCCGGCGCGCCGCCCGGCACGCCAAGCTCCAGGTCCTCACCGGGGTGCTCGGCGACCGGCTGATCGTCGTCGCGGGCGGCAGCAACGATCCGCTGCGCACCGCGAAGGCGCTGATCGGACCGTTCGCCCCGGGGCCGGTCGTGGCCGGTCCGGTCGTCGGCGACCTGGTGTCCGCCTCCCGCTCGGCGCAGGCCGCCAACGCGGGGCTGCGGGCCTGCACCGCCTGGCCGGACGCCCCCCGCCCGGCGCTGGCCGACGACCTGCTGCCGGAGCGCGCGATGGCGGGCGATGTCTCCGCCCGCGAACAGCTGGTGGAGGAGATCTACAGACCGCTGGAGGAGGCGGGCTCGGCCCTGCTGGAAACCCTCAGCGTCTACCTGGAACAGGCGAGCAGTCTCGAAGGGGCCGCCCGGATGCTGTTCGTTCACCCCAACACCGTGCGCTACCGGCTCCGACGTGTGACGGACGTCACCGGTTGGTCGCCGTCCGATGTACGATCCGCGTTCACGCTCCGTATCGCGCTGATTCTGGGGCGTCTCGCCCAAGCAGATCAGCAACTCTAGACTTTTGTCGGACACCCACAATTACCCTGACGGTTCTTGGTCCCTGTCCCCACCGGTCTTCCGGACCGGCCGCAAGAGAGAGTGTGAGAGTGCTCGTACTCGTCGCTCCCGGCCAAGGCGCTCAGACGCCCGGCTTCCTGGCTCCCTGGCTCGAACTCCCCGGCGTCACCGAACGTCTGCAGTGGTGGTCCGCCGTCTCCGGTCTGGACCTGATCCACTACGGCACCAAGGCCGACGCGGAGGAGATCCGTGACACCGCGGTGGCGCAGCCGCTGCTGGTGGCCGCCGGCCTGGTGTCGGCCCTGTCGGTGTTCCCGGACGCCGCCGAGGCCCGGCGGGTCGCGGGTGCGGTCGCCGGTCACAGCGTCGGTGAGCTCACCGCCGCGGCCGGCGCGGGCGTGATCTCGGCCGAGGCCGCGATGGTGCTGGTCCGGCAGCGGGGCCTGGCGATGGCGCAGGCCGCGTCCGTCACCGAGACCGGCATGTCCGCGGTGCTCGGCGGCGACCCCGAGACGGTCGTGGCCCACCTGGAGGGGCTCGGCCTGACTCCGGCGAACATGAACGGCGCGGGCCAGATCGTGGCCGCGGGCACCTCCGAGCAGCTGGCGGCGCTCGCCGCGGACAAGCCGGAGGGCGCGCGGGTCATGCCGCTGAAGGTCGCCGGCGCGTTCCACACCCACCACATGGCTCCGGCCGTTTCCGCCCTGGAGGCCCTGGTCCCGGGCGTGACGGTGCGGGACCCGCAGGTCCGCTACGTCTCCAACAGCGACGGCACGGTCGTCGGCTCCGGTCAGGAGATCGTGCGGCGGCTGGTCGCCCAGGTATCCAACCCGGTCCGCTGGGACCTGTGCATGGAGACCTTCAAGGAGCTCGGCGTCACCGCGATGATCGAGGTGTGCCCCGGCGGCACGCTGGCCGGGCTCGCGAAGCGTGCCCTGCCCGGGGTGAAGACCGTCGCGCTGAAGACGCCGGACCAGATCGACGCGGCCCGCGAGCTCATCGCCGAGCACGCCGTTCCCGCCGACCGCCCCGCCGAATAGGAGTCCGCGAGAACATGAGCGCGAAGATCAGGCCCGCCAAGGGCGCACCGTACGCGCGGATCCTCGGCGTGGGTGGCTACCGTCCGACGCGGGTGGTGCCGAACGAGGAGATCCTCAAGCACATCGACTCGTCCGACGAGTGGATCCGCTCCCGTTCCGGTATCGCCACCCGGCACTGGGCCGGACCGGACGAGACCGTGGCCGAGATGTCGCTGGAGGCGTCGGGCAAGGCGATCGCCGCCGCGGGCATCACCGCGGACCGGATCGGCGCCGTGGTCATCTCGACCGTCTCGCACTTCAAGCAGACCCCGTCGATCGCGACGGAGATCGCGCACCGGCTGGGGTCGGGCAAGGCCGCCGCGTTCGACATCTCCGCGGCCTGCGCGGGCTTCGGCTACGGCCTGACGATCGCCAAGGGCCTCATCGTCGAGGGCAGCGCGGAGTACGTGCTGGTCGTCGGCGTCGAGCGGCTGTCGGACCTCACCGACGTGACCGACCGGTCCACTGCCTTCCTGTTCGGCGACGGCGCGGGCGCGGTCGTCGTCGGCCCGTCCGAGGAGCCCGCGATGGGCCCCAGCATCTGGGGCTCGGAGGGCGACAAGGCGGACGTCATCTCGCAGACCGTCCCGTGGGACGACTTCCGCGTCGGCGACGTCCGGCAGCTGCCGGTCGGCGAGGACGGCGAACTGAAGTTCCCGGCCATCCGCCAGGAGGGCCAGACGGTCTTCCGCTGGGCGGTGTTCGAGATGGCGAAGGTCGCCCAGCAGGCGCTGGACGCGGCCGGGATCAGCGCGGACGACCTGGACGTCTTCATTCCGCACCAGGCCAACATGCGGATCATCGACTCGATGGTGAAGACCCTCAAACTGCCGGAACACGTCACGGTGGCCCGTGACGTGGAGACGACCGGCAACACCTCGGCCGCCTCGATCCCGCTCGCGATGGAGCGGCTCCTGGCGACGGGGAAGGCGAAGAGCGGCGACACCGCGCTCGTCATCGGCTTCGGGGCGGGTCTGGTGTACGCCGCAACGGTCGTTACCCTCCCATAGGCACGATCCACGCAGTCCGGGTCAACCGGGCAGCCCCGTTCCACCTTGTACGTAAGTACCGATAACACCGAAGGAGCGCCGCAATGGCCGACCAGAAGGAGATCCTCGAGGGTCTCGCGGAGATCGTCAACGAGATCGCCGGCATCCCCACCGAGGACGTCGCGCTCGACAAGTCCTTCACCGACGACCTGGACGTCGACTCGCTGTCCATGGTCGAGGTCGTCGTCGCCGCCGAGGAGCGCTTCGACGTGAAGATCCCGGACGACGACGTCAAGAACCTGAAGACCGTGGGCGACGCTGTCGACTACATCCTGAAGCACCAGGCCTGATCCAGCCGAGCGTGTGTCGCCACCCCGTGGTGGCGCCGTCGATTCGGACCCCTCGAACGTGGAGAAAGAATTCCTGTGAATGCGACCAACCGCACCGTGGTCGTCACCGGTATCGGCGCAACCACACCGCTGGGTGGCGACACCGCATCGACCTGGGAAGGTCTGATCGCGGGGCGTTCCGGCGTGAGCCCGCTCGAGCAGGAGTGGGCCGAGCAGCTCCCGGTACGCATCGCCGCGCAGATCGCGGTCGAGCCGAGCGAGATCATCCCCCGGCCGCAGGCCCGCAAGCTGGACCGCTCGGCGCAGTTCGCGCTGATCGCGGCCCGCGAGGCGTGGGCCGACGCGGGCTTCACCGCGAAGGCCGGTGAGGACGCGGCGGTCGACCCGGACCGGCTGGGCGCGGTCATCGCCTCCGGCATCGGCGGCGTGACCACCCTGCTCGACCAGTACGACGTACTCCGGGAGAAGGGCGTACGCCGCGTCTCCCCGCACACCGTCCCGATGCTGATGCCGAACGGCCCCTCGGCCAACGTGGGTCTGGAGGTGGGCGCCCGCGCGGGTGTGCACACTCCGGTGAGCGCCTGCGCGTCGGGCGCCGAGGCCATCGGCTACGCCGTCGAGATGATCCGTTCCGGCCGCGCCGACGTCGTGGTCGCGGGCGGCACCGAGGCGGCCATCCACCCGCTGCCCATCGCCGCGTTCGGCAACATGATGGCGATGTCCAAGAACAACGACGACCCGCAGGGTGCGTCCCGGCCGTACGACGCGGCCCGTGACGGCTTCATCCTCGGTGAGGGCGCCGGTGTCATCGTCCTGGAGTCGGCGGAGCACGCCGCCCGGCGCGGCGCCCGCGTCTACGCGGAGGCCCTGGGCCAGGGCATCTCGGCGGACTCGCACCACATCACGCAGCCCGAGCCGTCCGGCAACGGCATCGCGCACGCGCTGCACAACCTGATGGACGGCACCGACCTGAAGCCGGCCGAGATTGCGCACATCAACGCGCACGCCACCTCGACCCCGCAGGGCGACGTGGCCGAGATCAAGGCGCTGCGCAAGGTCTTCGGTGACGACGTGGACCACATGGCGCTGTCCGCCACGAAGTCCATGACCGGTCACCTCCTCGGTGGCGCGGGCGGCGTCGAGACGGTGGCGAGCGTCCTGGCGCTGCACCACCGGGTCGCCCCGCCGACGATCAACATCGAGAACCTCGACCCCGAGGCCGACGCGGACGTCGTGCGCGACACGCCGCGCCCGCTGCCGGAGGGCACCATCGCGGCGCTGAACAACTCGTTCGGCTTCGGCGGGCACAACGTCGTCCTGGCCTTCCGGACGGTCTGACCCGCACCACCGGCCGCCACCCGGCCACCGGCCGCCCGCACCACGGGGCGGCGGGGCGGGTGAGGCGGCGCCCTACGCGGCCGACGGCCGGGCAGTCACCGACTGCCCGGCCGTTGCGTTGTCCGGGGGCGGGGGTTGCGGGGGAGGTCGTCCGGGGCGTGTTGTTCGGGGCAGGGGGTCCGGGGCGAGGCCCGCGCCCGTCTCAGCGGTCCCGCCAGTCCCGCGGCCCCGCTCTCCCGGCCCTCTCAGCCCTCCCGGATGAAGCCCGCGAAGTAGCTCGCCGCCATGTCCTCGTCGCCGTGGCCCGCCCGTTCCGCACGGTGCAGCCGCTCGGCGCCGGCCTCCGCCAGGTCCATCCGCACTCCGGCCCGCTTCCCCGCCTCCAGGATCAGCCGGGCGTCCTTCGCGGCCGTGGTCACCGAGAAGTTCGGCGCGTAGTCGTCGTTCATCACGGCGCCCGCCTTGAGGCGGAGATAGCCGCAGTCCAGCAGCCCGCCGGCGACGGCGTCGAGGAACGCCTGCGGTTCGACGCCCAGCCCGTCGGCGAGGGCGAGCGCTTCGCCGACCGCGTTGTTGAGGGCCAGCACCCAGCTGTTGCACACCATCTTCAGCCGGGACGCCGCGCCGCTCGCGCCGTCCTCGGCGATCCAGACGGTGCGGCTGCCGATCGTGTCGAAGACGGGCGTCAGGGCGGTCCGGGCCTCGGCGGGTCCCGCGGCGAGCACGGTCAGCTTCCCGTCCTCGGCGGGCTGCCGGGTGCCGAGGACGGGTGCGTCGACGAAGAGCAGATCGTGTTCGGCCGCGAACGCGGCCAGCGGTTCGAGGGCGTCGATGCCGGCGGTGGTCGACTGCGACCACACGGTTCCGGGGGCGAAGGAGGCGGCGGCCTCGCGCATGGTGTCCAGCACGGTCCGCCCGTCGTACAGCATCGTCAGGACGACATCGGCGCCCTCGACGGCCGCGGCCGGGTCGTCCGCGATACGGGCGCCGTCCGCGGCGAGCGGCTCGGCCTTGTCACGGGTGCGGTTCCAGACCCGGACGTCCAGACCGGCTCCGCACAGGTTGCGGGCCATCGCGGCCCCCATGATGCCGGTGCCCAGCACCGCCACTGAAGTGTTGTCAGCCATGACGGCACGCTACGGCGTGGGTCCGCCCGGGGCGGCGAACCGGGCGGCGGCACCCGGACGACGGCTCTGAGGGGGCGTTGCACGATAGGCACGCGACCTGGGCGGGCATCGTGCAACGCCCCCTCAGACCACCTGGTGCAGCCAGCGGACCGGCGCGCCCTCGCCGGCGTACCGGAAGGGTTCCAGCTCGTCGTCCCAGGGCTTGCCGAGGAGCTTGGCGATCTCGGCTTCGAGGTCGGTCTCCCCCTGGCCGGCCCGGGTCATCGCGGCGCGCAGCCGGTCCTCGGGGATCAGGATGTCCCCGTGCATGCCGGTGACCGCGTGGAAGATGCCCAGCTCGGGGGTGGAGCTGTAGCGCTCGCCCTCGGCGGTGGGGCAGGGTTCGGCCGTCACCTCGAAGCGGAGCAGGTGCCAACCGCGGAGTGCGGACGCCAGCTTGGACGCGGTGCCCGGCTCGCCCTGCCAGGAGAACTCGGCCCGCCACGTCCCGGGCGAGGCCGGCTGTCTGATCCAGTCGAGGTTGACACGCACGCCAAGTACGCCCGCGACAGCCCATTCGACGTGCGGGCACAGCGCGCGCGGTGCGGAGTGCACGTACAGAACTCCACGTGTCGTCACCGGGACCTCCAGTGTGGGACGAGGTTCGCCTTCCCCAGCGGCCTCGTGCTCCGTACCGGTCGTGTCCTGGACAGCACCTGACATTCTGCCCGAAAAGTCACTTCCGTACCAACTCCCGAGGTTACGTGCAGTAAACACCATGGGGAGCAAAGGTCCGCAAAAGGGGCAGTATGTGACGTGATGTAAGTCAACGATTTCCGGGGTGCACGCGCGCCACAGCTGAGGCGACCGGCCGTCAGGTCACTGCGCGCGAGGCGCAGCAGACCGACTGCCACGGAGAAAAGCTACCGTGCACCACCGGCCCGGGGGTGACGTACCGTCGGTCCCGGACGGATATCGGCACAGCTTTCACTCGCGGGGACGGCGGGAAACCTCCGATCGGGGAACGCCCGAGCGGCCCAATCCGTCATCCGTGGAGGAAAGCCACCGACCGCGCGAGGGGAGCCGGCCATGCGGGACACATTCGGGCGCGGACGCGGACATCGGCACGGACGCGGGCGCCGTGCGAGCCGGGGCCCGGGGGCGGGGATCCTGCGGGCGTGGGGGCGGCGGGACTCGTCCCGGCGGAGCGGCGAAGCGGAATCCCGGGCGGGCGGCGAGGTGGTCCGGCGGAGCGGCGGGGCGGGGTTCCGGCGGAGCCGCGGGGCGGTCCGGGCCGCGGTGGCCGCGGTCGTCGCGGCCACGCTGCTCGGTGGCGTCACCGGCTGCGGCATCGGCGACGAACCGTCCGAACGGGCCTCCCACCGCCCGCGCCCCCGGCCCACCCCGGTGTGGGACACCAGCCCGGAGTCGATCGCCGCGCTCGGCGACTCGGTCACCCGGGGTTTCGACGCCTGCCTCGTCCTCTCCGACTGCCCGGAGGTGTCCTGGTCGACGGGGACGGACCCGAAGGTGGGCAGCCTGGCCGGCCGGCTGCTGAAGGATCCGGCCGGTGACAGCTGGAACTACGCGCGGACCGGAGCGCGGATGGCGGATCTGCCCGGGCAGGTCCGCCGGGCGGTGGGCCACCGGCCGGAGCTGGTGACCGTCATGCTGGGCTCGAACGACGCCTGCCGGGACACCACTGATCTGATGACCCCGGTGTCGTCCTTCCGCTCCGACTTCCGGCAGTCGCTGCGGTCGCTGCGGCGCGCCCTGCCGAAGACCCAGGTGTTCGTGACCAGCGTCCCGGACCTCAAGCGCGTGTGGTCCGAGGGCCGTCGGAACCCGCTCGGCAAGCAGGTCTGGCAGCTGGGCATCTGCGCGTCGATGCTCGGTCAGCCGGACGCGATGGACCGGGCGGCGACCCAGCGGCGGAGCTACGTCCAGCAGCGGGTGCTGGCGTACAACGCAGTGCTGAAGGAGGAGTGCGGCAAGGACCCGCTGTGCCGGTACGACGGCGGGGCGGTCTTCGACTACCTCTTCAGCGGGCGGCAGCTGAGCAAGTGGGACTGGTTCCACCCGAGCAGGAACGGCCAGCGGGTGCTGGCGGAGATGGCGTACCGGGCGGTCACCGCGAAGAAGCCGGTGGGGTGAGCGGGGCGCACGGGGCGGGGCCGCGGGGACGCTCCCGGGGCCGCCACCGGATCCGGCTCTGGGTGACTCCGGGAGGCCCGAGATCCGGCTCTAGGTGACTCCGGAAGGCCCGAGATCCGGCTCTGGGTGACTCCGGAAGGCCCGGGATCCGGGAACCTGCGGTGGATCCCGGAGCCTGGGGTGGATCCGGGAGCCTGGGGTGGATCCGGGAACGCGTCCCCGGGCGCATCGCCGGGGGCCGCGTCTCCGGATCCACCGCCGGGCCCGCCGCCGGGCACCACCCGCCGGGGTCAGTCCGCGGCCTCCAGGGTCCCGGTGAGCCGGGGGTCGGTGGCCGACCGTCCCGCCTCGATCCGGTACCGGCCGGGGACGAACCGCCAGCGGTCCGCCGCCTCGTCCCAGGTCTCGAAGGCGCGGCGCGGGAGGACGACCTCCGCCGCGACGCTCTCGCCCGGGGCCGCCGGGACGGTGGCGAATCCCGCCAGCCGACGGGGCTCCCGGGGGCGGGCTTCCGAGGTGCCGGTCTCCTGGGGGTGCGGGGCCGGCGGGGTGAGGTAGATCTGGACGACCTCGCGGCCCGGGCGGGTGCCGGTGTTGCGGAGCCGGACCGTCACCGTGGTCCCGGCCGTCTCGACCGCCTCGTACTCCCAGGTGGTGTACCCGAGGCCGTGGCCGAAGGGGTACGCGGGCGTGGCACCGGCCTTCTCCCAGGCCCGGTAGCCGATGAACACGCCCTCCTCGTAGACGAGTTCGCCGTCGGTGGGGACGACCCGGGACACCGGGGCGTCCGCCAGCCGGGCGGGCCAGGTGGTGGGGAGCCGGCCGCCGGGCTCCTCGCGGCCGAGCAGGACGTCCGCGAGGGCGGCGCCGGCCTCCTGGCCGGGGAACCAGCCGAGCAGCACCGCCGCCACGTCCTCGCGCCAGGGAAGTTCCACCGGGGAACCGGAGTTGACGACGACCACGGTGCGCGGGTTGACCGCGGCCACGCGGCGGACGAGCTCGTCCTGCCGGCCGGGGAGCAGCAGGTGGGTGCGGTCGAAGCCCTCGCTCTCCACCCGTTCGGTGGTGGCGACGACGACGATGGCGGCGTCGGCGTCCGCCGCCGCGGTGGCCGCTTCGTCCAGCATCTCGTCGGGGTCGCGCACCGGCTCGCCGTGCAGCAGGGCGCAGCTGACCGCGGCGACCGGGGCGTCCGTGGGCTTCGCCACCGTGCAGACCAGCTCGACCTCGACCGGCTGCCCGGCCATCAGATGGAGTTCGCCGCGCGGCACCGGGGAGCCGAAGAAGGCTTCGAACGGGTCGTCGTGGTCGGGGGCCTGGGCGCCGTCGAAGAGGACCTGTCCGTTGACGGTGAGCCGGAAGCCGCCGATCCCCTGGGTGCCGAAGAGGTGCTCGCCGTTGACCCGCGGGGTGAACGTCCCGGTCAGCTCGACGGTGTGCAGGGCCTGGTAGTCGACGCCTTCCGGAAGGTCGCCCATCCAGCTGACCTGGCCGCCCGGCAGGGGCTCGCCGCCGAGCTCGCGGCCCTGGCCGTCCCGGCACACCGCGTGCAGCCGGAATCCCTTCTCCGCGACGGCGAGTTCGTCGCTCGGGTCCGCGCCGACGGCGTGGACGACGTCCACCTCCCGGGGGAGCGCGTCCCGCAGGCCGTCGAGCGGGGAGACGACATGGGCGGGGAAGACCTGGGCGGAGCCGCCGCCGAGGATGCGGGCGTCGCGGGCGGCGGCGCCGATCACGGCGACGCTGCGGAGCCGGGAGAGGTCGAGCGGGAGGACGGGCTCGGCCGGCTGCTCCCCCGGGGCCTCGGCGGCGACGGCCGCCGGGCCGTCCCCTGGGGCGTCCTGTGGGGCGTCGGAGCCGGTGCCGGCGGGGGCCGTGCTGTCGAGGGCCGTGCCGGCGAAGCCCGTCTTGTCGGAGCCCGGGCCGACGGGGGCCGTGGCGACGGGGGCCGTGCCGGCGGAGCCCGTCTTGTGGGAACCCCGGCTGTCGGGGGCCGTGCCGGCGGGGGCGCCGTCGCCTGTGCCGTGCCCCGGGATGCCGGACTCGCCGACGGTGTCCGCGGGCCTTCCCCGGGTGGCGTCGACCGGCTCCTGGCCGGGCACCTCCAGGGGATGGGGGCCGGAGCGGGCCTCCTCGGCGAGTCCGGCCGGTAGCCGGACGGGCGCCGGCTCGTTGCGGAGCAGGACGAAGGAGCGGCGGGCGATCTCCCGGGCGACGTCCTCACCGGAGAGCCGCTCCGGGAGGTCCTGGGGAGCGACGGCGGCGGGTACGCCCTCGAGGACGCCGACGCGGGCGGCCAGCCGCAGGACCTGCCGCACGGCCCGGTCGACCTCGGCCTCCTCCACCTCGCCCGACCGGACGGCGTCGGCCAGGGCCGCGCCGTAGACGGTCCCCGGTCCGGGCATGGCGATGTCCAGACCGCCGCGGATGTTGTCCGCGGTGGACCGGGCGGCCAGCCAGTCCGAGACGACCGCGCCGTCGAAGCCCCACTCCTCCCGCAGCACCCCGCGGAGGAGGGCGCGGTGGGAGGTCATGGCGGTGCCGTTGACCGCGTTGTAGGCGGCCATGACGCCCCACGGGCGGGCGTTCCTGACGATGGCCTCGAAGGGGGCGAGGTAGAGCTCGCGCAGGGGGCGCGGGGCCACCGTGTTGGTCACGGTGAACCGTTCGGTCTCGGCGTCGTTGGCGACGAAGTGCTTGACGGTGGTGCCGACTCCGCCCTCCTGGACACCGCGGACGTACCCGGTGCCGATCTCTCCGGTGAGGTACGGATCCTCCGAGTAGCACTCGAAGTGGCGCCCGCCGAGCGGTGAGCGGTGGAGGTTGACCGTCGGGGCGAGCAGGACGTGGACGCCCTTGCGGCGGGCCTCCTGGGCGAGGAGGTGCCCGGCCCGGCGCGCGAGTTCGGGGTCCCAGGTGGCGGCGAGGGCGGTGGGGCTCGGCAGGGCGACCGAGGGGTCGGCGGCGGTCCAGCGGACACCGCGCACCCCGACCGGTCCGTCGGACATGACCAGGGACCGCAGGCCGATCGCGGGGAGCGCGGGCAGGGACCAGGTGTCCTGACCGGCCAGCAGGCGGGTCCTGTCGTCCAGGTCGAGCTTGCCGAGCGCGTCCTCCACCGCTGCTTCGCGTGCCGCGTCCTGCGGAGTCATACGGGCCTCCCCTTGTCCGGCGTGCGGCTCATCCTGCCCTGGAGCGCCGGACGGCGGGAAGGGAGCGCGGGGCGCGGGACGGCTCGGCCCGCGCGTCAGGGGTGGTGGGATTCCGTGCGGTCGGGGTGCCGGGGGTGCGTGCGGTTGGAGTGGCGGGGGTGCGTGCGTTCGGGGGGTTCCGGCGGACAGGCGGGGAGTTCCGGCGACGGGCTCTGGTCACGGCGGCGATCGTCTGCTGGGATCACTCCCGACTCGACGAAAGGATTTCCATGCGACGCATGCGCATCCGGCTGGGCCTGCTCGGTGCCGTTCTGGCGGTCAGCGCTCCGCCGGCTCTCGCCGCGGCGCCGACGGCCGGTGCCGCGGTCCGTTCCGCCGAGGGCACGGTCCGTTCCGCCGGTGCCGCGCCCACCGTCGAGGAACAGCGGCTGGACGGCGCCGTGCCGCAGGAGATCCTCCGGAGGAGCGGATTCGCCACGGTGGCACCGGAGTTCGCCCGGGAGCTGGCGGCCGTGGAGTCCGTGGACGGGGCCGAGCACCTGGTGGCGCGTTCGGGTCAGCGGCTGTGGCAGCGGGCCGTCGACCGCGTGCAGGGGCGGGGCCCGGCCGGCGGCGATCTGAGCCGGGACGACGACCGGCCGCTGTACTGGGCCCGGCTCGGCATGACGAAGGCGCTCCGGACGTGGCAGCCGGCGTTCGCGCTGCCGGAGTCCCGGCGGCAGGAGCTGATCACCCGTCTGGAGCGCGGATCCCGGGGCCAGGACACGGTCGATCTGCCCGCGGGCCGGGCCGTGAAACGGGTTCTGGTGACCGGCTTCGACCCGTTCCAGCTGGACGCGGACGCGCGCCGCAGCAATCCGTCGGGGGCGGCGGCGCTGGCCCTGGACGGGACCACGATCCGTACGCCGTCCGGCCCGGCGCGGGTGGAGACCGCGGTCTTCCCGGTGCGCTGGACGGACTTCGCCGAGGGGACGGTGGAGCGGACCCTGGCCCCGTACTTCCGGAGCGGTCCGCACCGGGTCGACATGTTCACCACGATCAGCCAGGGCCGGCCGGGGCGGTTCGACGTCGAGCGCACCAACGGCGCCTGGCGCGGCGGCTATCCGGACAACGACCGGATCTCGCGCACCGGGACCGTCCCGATCCCGGCCGGGGTGCCGACCGTCCATCCGCAGCCGCAGTGGACGGTGACCACGCTGCCGTACGAGCGGATCGTGGCGGCCGGGACCGGTGGCTTCCCGGTGCACGACAACACGGCGGTGACGGAGATCCCGGCGGGCGGGACCCAGCCGGTGGACCGGCCCGACGGCCCGACCCCCGGTTCGACGGCCCGCGCGGGCGGCGGGGGCGACTACCTGTCGAACGAGATCGCCTACCGGGCGACGCTGCTGCGGGACGCGCTGCGCCTCCGGGTGCCGGGCGGCCATCTGCACACCCCGGTGCTGCAGTTCGGCGCGGGGAACTCCGACCCGTCCACGGGCACGGTCACGGACCCGGACTTCGTACGCAACCGGCAGGCCATCACCGGTCAGATCCGCGCGATCCTCACGGTGACGGCGGGCACGCTGCCGCGCTGAGGTTCGCTGCCGGTTCGCTGCCGGTTCGCTCCCGGGGGCCGGGCGGATGCGGGGAGGTGACGCCAACGGGCCGGAAGGGAGCGGCGGACGGCCCCCGAAAGCCGGGTGACGGTCGGCGGACCTGGGGCGTATCGGCAGCTCAAGGACGGGGTTTGTCACGCGCGTCACCGTAGCCTCGTGAGCCCCCACGACGGCGGCGGTCACCTGGTGCTGCTCGGGTGATGCGGGCGCCCAGATGGGGCGGTCGCCCACTCCGGATCCGGCTGGGACCGGCCGAAGGCCGCCAGGGAAGACGCCGGCAGCGAAGAGGCAGGAGCGGAGTAGGCGCGCTCCAGCAGACCATCCGGCCGGGACGTCGCGCGCCCTCTCCGCCCGCTCGCCGAAACAGCTGACGGGCTCCGTACCGCTCGGGCTGTCAGGGCCTATGAGGTGAGCACACCGGTTCGGGCGGCAAGCCCACGGAGCTGGGGTGTCGTGCGCCCGGAGACGAGCAGGCCGTGAATGATCGCTCGCACGGCCGGACGGGCATGGGTCTCTTCGGCTGCGTGATACTCGGCGGCGAGCAACATGTCAATGCACTCTTCGCGGCGCCCCCACCGTGCGTACGCCGACGCCTTGTCGGTGTAGTACAGCGCTTGGCGCTCAACGCTCGGCAGGGCTTGGGGGGCGAGGGCAGCCGCAGCGGCCAGTGCCGCGGAGGGATCGCCGGCAGAGTTTTCCGCGGAGATCAGATGGAGTTGGACGGTAGCCGGGCTGAATCCGCCACGGTGGCCGCGTAGCTGTGTGCTTCCGAGCTGAGCGGCGATGGCTGCGGCCTGGTCGGTGAGCTCGCGCATGCCGGACTGGTCGCGCATGTGAGCCACGGTGTAGGCCGCGCACTGGATGAGCAGGCCCCTCTGGGCGTCTCCAGCCTTCCCGCCATGATGGAGTGCGGGGTCGTCAGCCGCGTTGAGGGCGAGCACGAGGGACTGGTCATGCCAGCCGGCCTTACGGGCCAGTACGGCGAGCTGGCGGGCGGCCTCGGCGCCCGAGAGCGGGTCGCCGCCGGCATCGGCGAGCTGGCGGGCGCGGTCGGCGGCCATCCATCCGAGTTGGGGCTCGTCGAGTTTGATGAGGACCCGTGTGGCGAGGAGGTAGCCCTGCGCCAGGAGCAGGTGCTGCTCGGTGCCGCTGGTGGCCTGGTGCGCTGCACGAATCAGCCGCGGAAGCCGTACGGAGAGACTGGAGTAGTCGCAGCCGTTGAAGTCGACGATCGCCCGAGAGAGTTCAGCTGCTAGCTGCTCGGGCGACGGGTCGGCGGGGCGTCGGCCAAGGCCGAGCATGGCGTCCCGGAGTCCTGCGACCATGGTGTCACCAAGGCGAAGCTCCTCGCTCTCGGCGGGGGCGGCGCCGACGAACGGCGCGCCCGCTGCGGCAGCGGCCGTAGCTGCCAGGTTCGCGAGCAACTTTCGTCGACGCACCGGGTCTTCTCCGTCCTCCCGTCCCAGGCGTCCCAGAGTAGGCGCGGGGAGCCGGGGATAGGGCCCGGTTGACTGACCGTGTTGCGCCAGGGGGGCTGCGGCCAGCCCGAGTGCCTGCGGCGGGATGTCCAGGGCGGCCCCAAACCGCCTCAGCACAGGAACTGACATCGGGCACACCCCGCGCTCGTAGCGGGAGACCTGCGCGGCGGAGTATCCGGTGAGTCTGCCGAGATGCTCCAGCGTCATGCTCTGCGTACGCCGCGTCTTGCGGACGAGTTCCCCAGGCGCGATGGCCTCTGATGGCGTGAGCTGGACTTTTCCGACTGCATCCATGACCCGTCCCGGTGATAGCCGAGGCTGCTGCCGTCCTCAGCGTAGGGGCGCCGCGGGGCGCTGGGGGGCTTTTGCATGACATGCAAGGTTTTTGCAGTCCTAGGACTACCAGCTCCCGGTGGGACCGCCTTTGCGGTGCTCTTGGAGCGGCGGCCGGCATCTGCGGGTCGCCACCCTTCGGGCACCTGGGAGGTACTGGTGCAACTCTCCAACCCCGCCCCCTCGGCGACGGCCACCCCGTCCGTGGACGTCCGTCTCACACCCGCCTACTACGTCCAGGCACAGGGACTCGGCAGCTTCATCGAAAGCCTGCTCACCTGCCGCACGGTCTTCGACATCAAGTCCGCCATGGTCCTTGCCCTGGACATGCCCGCCGCGGCCGGTCTCCTGTCCTCGGATGAGGGCGTCGTGGAGAAGGGCGCCACCGTCGAGGGCATGGTCATCGTCCAGGCCGGAGCCCGGGTTGAGGCTGGTGCCCGGATCGTCGGGCCGGTACTCATCTGCTCCGGCTCCGTCATCTCCAGAGACGCCCTGGTGCGCGACCACAGCGTGATCGGCCCGAATTGCCAGATCGGATTCGGCGCGGAGATCACCCGCAGTCTCGTCGCCGGCGGCTGCTTCATGAAGCACCCGGCGTTCCTCGGGGACTCGGTGGTCGGCCGGGGCGTCAACATCGGCTCGTTCTGCTCGACTACCGGGCTGCGCTGCGACGGACCAGTGGTCGAACCAGCCGTCACGGAGGTCACTGTGACCCTCGACGGCCAGCGCATCGGTACGGGCCAGACGAAGATGGGCGCCGTCATCGGCGACGGGGTGGCCCTGCCGGCCGGCACGGTCCTTTCACCGGGCACGCTGATCGGCCCCGGCACGGTGATCTACCCGCGTGGCCACATCGGCGGCGTTCTGCCCGCCGGATCCAGGGTTCGGTGAGCGCCATGACCTACTCTCCCGCTCCCGTAGCGGTCACGAACGACATGGTCGTCCAGGTCACCGGAGGCCGGCCTCTTGAGGGCCGCATCACGGTGCAGGGCAGCAAGAACGTCGCCCTGCATCTGTATGCGGCGTCCCTCCTCACCGACGCTCCGGTGATGCTTCTCGGCGTGCCACTGATCCTCGACACCGACGTGTGCGCCCAGATCATCGCGCACACCGGGGCGTGGGTCGACGTCACGGGTAGCCAGTTCCTCGTGGGCCCGGGTACGCGGGTACGCCCGGAGGTCCACCAGGAACTGGGGCGCCGGGTGCGCACCACGTGTGTCCTGGCTGCCGCGGTGCTCGCCCGGTGCGGTCAGGTCACGTTTCCGCATCCGGGCGGGGATGCCTTCTGCCCCCGGCTGATCGACCGGCACCTTGCCGCGATGGAGGCAGCCGGGGCGAAGGTCAGCATGGACGGCACCGGGATGCGCGCCCGGTGCGGGCCGGGAGGCCTGCGACCGTTCACCGTGGACATGGCCACGCCCTACGGGCCGAGCCTCGGCGCGACGGTCACGGCGCTCCTTCTCGCGGCCCGCGCCCCGGGGGCGAGCCTGATCACGAGCCCATCCCGCGAACCGGAGGTCACTGAGACCGTCCGGTTCCTCGCAGAGCGCGGCGTCTCGATCGACTGGGACAGCAGCGGGTTGCACGTCACCGGCACCGACCGTATCGACGGAGGGGCATTCGCGGTGGCCGGGGACCGGATTGAAGCTGCGACCATGATCATGGCAGCTGCGATGACCGGCGGCCGTCTGCGTCTGGGCGGCATCACGACCGCCGGCCTCCCCCAAGGCCTCACCACCACGCTGGCGCGAGCAGGGGTACCTCTCACCGGTGGCCCGGGGGAGATCCGCATGTCTCTGGACGGGCCGCTGCGCGCCGTCGAGACCGCGACGGGCCCCCACCCCGGCCTGCCTACAGACACCGCGCCCCAGCTGGCCGCGATGCTCACCCAGGCCCACGGCACCTCGCTCATCACGGAGCGCGTCTACCCGCAGCGGGACACGCACCTGGAGGGCCTGGCCGCGTTCGGTGCGGAGGTGAGTTCACGCGGCCCGGCCATCCGGGTCCACGGGACTGCCCGGCTACGCGCCACGCACGTCACCGCGGCGGACATCCGGGCTGTCACAGCTCTACTACTGGCCGGATTGGCGGCCGAAGGAACCTCTACGATCCGGGGCATCTACCACCTCCGGCGCGGCTACGGACATCTCCTGTCGAACCTCGCCACGCTGGGAGCCCACATCACCACCATCCCGGAGGCCAACCCATGCCCGTGACGTTCACCCCAGACGACCTGACCCGCCTCCAGGACACCCTCGATGAGGTGGTGGCTGACGGTGCTACGCCAGGAGGCGTCATCGTGTGCGGCACGCTCGACGGTCCGCGCGAGGTGCTGACATCCGGTCTCATTGCCCCCGAGCTGGGCAACGTCGCACCGGCCGAGAACACGACGTACGACGTCGCCAGCCTGACCAAGGTTCTCGCAACGTGGCCACTGGTCGGGCAGACGCTCGAGGCCGGGCTGCTCGACCTGGAGGCCCCCGTGCGGGACGTCCTGCCGGTGATGAGCGGCGAAACCCCCAGCGGCGACGCGACCGTCCGCCAACTCATCACGCACACGGCCGGGTTGCGCGCCTCCACCCGCCTGGACTACTACCGCGGGGCGGACGCACCACTTCACGAGCTGCTGTGCCGTGAGCCCCTGGAGGACGCGCCCGGCAGCCACCGGTACATCAACCGGGGGTACATCCTCCTCGGCCTTGCGCTTGCGTTCGTCCACGGCCAGCCGCTGGACGTTCTCGCTGCCGAATTCTGGCAAGGGCTCGGCATGACCTCAACGTCGTACGGGCCGGTCGGCCGCCGCGCCTCCGTTGCGCCGACCGAGCAGCGCCTTCCCGGAGCGCCCCGGATCTGGGGCACCGCTCATGACGAGAACGCAGCGCTCATGGGAGGAGTCGCTGGTCACGCCGGCGTGTTCTCCACGCCGGCGGACCTCGCCGCCTACGCCCATGGACTGCTCTCCTCCTACAGCCAGGGGAACGGCTTCCTCGGCGAGTGGCTGCGGGCAAGTCTGGTTCCCCACGCCACCATTGAGCCGGGCCTCGACCGGGGCCTGTCCTGGATCCTCGCCTCCGGCGGTGGAGTTGCGTATCACCACGGGTGGACCGGCACCAGCGTCTACCTCGCACCGGAGGCCGGCCGCTACCTGGTGGTCGTCACGAACGCCGTCTACTACGGCACCTCCCGCACGAGGATTGCGCCGCTGCGGGCAGCGGCGCTCAAAACGATCTCTGCTACCTGACTCAGGGGGTTCTCATGGCCAAGCTATTGGCCGACTGCACCACACTGCGTCTCGGGGGGCCTGCTGACCACTTGGTCGTTCACACCGACCCGGTCGCCTGGCGAAGCCTCGCCCGGGACCTGCCGGGGCGGCCGTTCGTCCTCGGAGGCGGGAGCAACATTCTCGCGGCCGACGCGGGGCACCAGGGGACCGTGGTACGAATGGCGACCCGCGGCGTCGCCGCCCGTGATCTCGGTGACGGACAGGTCGAGATCACCGTGGAAGCCGGTGAACCGCTGTCCGAGCTTGTGGGGTACGCGGTCGCGGAAGGCCTCTCCGGAGTCGAGTTCCTCGGTGGCATCCCCGGCACTACAGGGGCCGCTCCGGTACAGAACGCGGGCGCGTACGGGCAGCAGATCGCTGACAGCCTCGTGATGGTGTCCGCCTGGGATTGGAAACAGGGCCGCTTGGTGAAACTCGGCGCGAGTGACTGCCGCTTCGGCTATCGCTCCTCCGTCTTCAAGGCGGATCCGGGGCGGTGGGCGATCCTCACCGTCACTCTGCACCTCACTCGTAGCCGACAGGCGGCGCGTGTGACGTACGGGCATCTGGCCCAGGCCCTCTGCGTTTCCCTCGGCGCACGGCCGCCGCTCGCGGAGGCTGCTGCGGGGGAGGCTCCAGCCCTGCTCCGGGTGGTGCGCCGCGGGGCGCGCGGCCTCCCGGTCGGCGGAGTCGGCCGTCGGGCAGGTGGGCTCATGCTGACACATATTCATCCCTATCGGTCAGACCTCCTCCACCAGCCCGCCGGGGGGCAGCTCCGACTGGTGGAGGAGGAGTTGAGGGCAGCAGGGGGCGGCTGCGTGGGAGGGGTGCTCCAGGGCCGCTCGGCGTTCCGCGGCGGCCTCGGCCTCGGCGATGCAGTGGTCGGTGGCGCGGCCCTTTCCACGGCGCCGTCTCGCAAGGGTGTCCGCTGAGCGAGGCCCGTTGCGGCAGTCATGGGCTCCTCCGCGTAGTGGTGGGGATCGTGAAGGTGCACCAGGTCTTGGTGCCGTCGGGACTCACGCCGCACAGGGTGGACAGCTCGCTGACGATGAACAGGCCGCGGCCGCTCTCGTCGTACGGGTCCGCTTCGTTGACGTGCGCTCGTTCGAGGGAACCGTCGTCCACTTCGAGCGCGAGCACGTTTGCGGCGAGGAGGAGCCGGAAGGCGACCCGGTCACCCTTCCCGTGTAACAGCGCGTTGGTGACGAGTTCGCTGATCACGCTTTCGGCGTCTTCGACCAGGCCGGGGATCCCCCAGTGGCGCAGCTTGGCCGTGCTGATCCGGCGGAGGCGGCCGACCCACTGGCCCTCGTGTTCGGCGATGGGCTCGCCTTCGGGCCTGGGGTCACGCCGGATGCTGAGGGCCAGGTCGTCCCATACGGCCTCGGGTACCAGCCCAAGATCCTCGACTGTTCCGACGATCATGGTGTTGTCTCCCAGCGAGCCGGCTCACGTCGGCCGGGCGGCGGCCTCACTGCGGCACCACGTTCTCGGCGTGCGCCAGGGCGATGAAACCGCTGTGCATGGCGAACCAGTTCAGTTCGGTCTCGTACCTGTCGAGCTGCGGGCTGATGGCGGCCCGGGTCACCGCCACGACTCCATCGACGAACCCGCTCTTGACCCGCTGCCTTATCTGCAACCAGCCGTAGCGGTCCTCGGGGGCGGTCAGGCTGAGGCAGTCGGTGAAGATCTGCTCACGGCCGACCTGCCACTCCATCCGCTCCGTGAACTCGCGGGCCGCGGCCAAGGAGCGGTCGGGGCTCTGTCCGTTCACGGTGCGGGCGTACAAGGCGATCCGGGGGACACGGTCACTGGCCCTCAACGCTTCGAGCCGCCGCTCCACCTGCTGCCTGCGGAGCTTCATGAGCTGGACGGCCCGGTCCGGCGAGACGGGCGGGACGCCGGGACGGAACATCGGGTCGTGGTCGTTGTCGAGGTCCATCCAGTCGGTGGAGGCACTGGAGGTGCGGGTGGCGCTCTGGCTCGTCATCGCGGCCTCGGCTTCGTCGGAGGGGGTGTGGAGGCCCGCCCCCACGGGGGCGAGAGGGCGGACCTCCGCCGGGCCAGCGACCCGGCCCGTACGACGGCAGGCGTAACTGTGCGTCACAAGTGATCGTGACTTGATGGACAGTCACGTCCGCCGCGACCCCTAGCTTGCTCCTTTTTCGCTTTGGCGCGCAACATTTCGCCGACAATCCAAAAAGGCTGGAACACGCGTGCGCATGGCCAACGGTGACGCAGGCGTGCCAGACTGCGCCCATGACGCAGAAGAGAGCGACGCCGTCAATCAAGAGGCGACGCGTGGGCGCCCAACTGCGCCAGTGGCGCGAAGCGGTTGACATGCCATCAGGCGACGCCGCGCGGGCCATGGGGTGGAGCCAGGCACGCTTCTCCCGCGTCGAGCGCGGCTACTACCGCATCTTGCGCGACGAGGTGTTCGATCTGTGCGCGAAGATCGGCGTCGACGACCCGGAAGGCGTGGCAGAGGTCGCCCGCGTCGCCGAGGAGCCGACCGGCAAGGGCTGGTGGGCCTCATACGCCGACAAGGTCGGCGTCAGCGAGCAATACCTCGACTTCGTTGAGCTGGAGGCGGAGGCCGAGAGCATCCGCATCGTTCACCCGAAGGTCGTCCCAGGACTCGTTCAGTCGCCCAGCTACGTCAGAGAGATGCATTCAAGTGCGCGGTCGAACGATCCGGAGTCGCTGATCGCCATTCGCTTGGCCCGGCAGGAAGTCCTCAGCCGCGCCAAGTTCCATGGCCTGATCCCTGAATCCGCCTTCCACGCCCGCTTCGAGTCCGCTCCCGGACTCATGAAGGACCAGCTCCGCAAGCTGATCGACGCCTCCAGCATGGAGAACGTCACCATCCAGATCCTGCCGCTCACCGCACACCCGTCGTACGGGTCGAACGGGGCAATGACGATCCTCACCTTCCGTCATCCATGGACGCCCGTCGCCTCCATCGACAACCCGATGGGCGGATCGCACACCGTCGACCCGGATCAGGTCGCCTATCTGGAAGCCGAGTTCGACAACATCGCTTCCGCAGCACTTTCCGTGGACAAGTCACGGGACCTCCTCAACGAGCATCTGGAAGGACTGCACCAGTGACCACCAACAACGGACGCTCCCTCACCGCACCACAGCTTGAAGGGGCCGTCTGGAAGAAGTCTTCCTACAGCGGAGACTCCAACGGGCAGTGCGTCGAGGTCGCAGCCCTGACGGCCGCGCCGTTCGCCGGCATGCGGGCTATCCGGGACTCGAAGAACCCGGATGGCCCCGCGCTGCTCTTCCCCGAGTCCTCGGTCGCGGGGTTCCTTGCGGACGTTCGGGACGGCAAGTTCGACAACTGACCCGCTCAACGCGCGTCGAAGCCCGTCTCCCCCATCCCAACTGGGGGAGACGGGCTTCGTCGTACTTCTGTACCCATGGGCGAGGGCAGCGCACCCCGGGAGGTCGCTTTGCTCCTGGCTAGGTGTACTGGCCCGGGGTCAGGGTCTTCTGCGCGGGGCCGGTGGCGGGGTTCCCGGTGGTGGCGTTCCCGTGTGCGGCGCCCCCGGTGGTGGCGTCCGGCTCGTCCGGGCCGACGAGGTCCCGGGTCAGCAGCGTCGCCCCGGCCACCGCCCCCGGCATCAGGAAGACCGCCACGAGCGGGATCAGGAAGAGCAGCGCGAGCGGCACCCCGAAGCCGAGACTCAGCATGCGCCGGCCGCGGAGCAGAGCGAGGCGCTGCGGCAGTCGCACACCGCGGCGCTGGAGGGCGACGGCGGTGAGTTCCTCGGTGAGGAAGAAGCCGGTGACGCAGAAGCCGAGGGCGGGCACCACCGTCTGGCCGATGAGCGGGACGAAACCGAGCGCGAAGAACAGCAGCGAGTACAGGCCCACCCGCAGAAGGATCGCCAGGCTCTCCCGTGCGGAGATGAACAGTTCACGCCAGAACGGGAGTCCGGACTCGGGGGCGGTGCCGTCCTCCGAGAGGTCGACCTGCTCGGAGAGCGACTCGTAGAAGGGCTGCCCGATGAGCAGGGTGACGGCGGTGAAGGACACCACGGCGAACAGCAGGACGACCGCGAACAGCAGCGCAACGAGGAAGCCGCGGAAGAGGTCCTGCCAGGGCGAGCCCCAGTCGTCGGCGAAGGGCGTGGCCCAGGCCGTCAGGTCGGCGCCCCAGAAGCCGAGGCCGGCCAGCGCGGCGCCGTACAGCACCACGGTGGCGAGCGCGGGCAGCAGGCCGAAGCCCCACCACCGGCTGTGTGCGGCCACCCAACGCTGGCCCTTCCAGAAATAGCCGAAACCCGCCCCGAGATCATGCATGGGGAGAGCATAGTGCGGCGTCGTCCGGGGTCCGCCGGGGCCTGCCCCTGAGCGGACGCGGCGGTTCCAGAGCGGGGCGGCGGTCGTCTCCGGAACGGGGCGGTCGTCTCCGGGGTGATCGTCCGGCGGCGTCCAGGGCGGGCGGCGCACCACGGTGGGCGGCGCGCGGTGGTGGGCTCGGCGCGGCGGTGGGCTCGGCGCGGTGGTGGGCGCGGCGCGGTGGTGGGCGCGGCGCGGTGGGCCGGACGCAGTGGGACTCGACGGGCCGGGCGCTGTCAGTGGCCGGGGGTGTCGAAGTCGGCGGTGGCGAGAACCATGCCGTCGGCGCCGACCAGGCGGGCCCCGGAGAGGGTGTCCGGATCCACCGGGGCCGGGGCGGCCCAGTGGCCGTAATCGCCCTTGAGCGTGAACGAACCGATGGTGACGGTGCTGCCGTCGTCCCGCACGAACTGGCAGGAGACCTTGCCGTACGCGTGCGGGAAGTCGAGGTCGTCGAGCGACATGTACACCCAGCTCTCCGGGCCCGGATGGGCGTAGACCTTCCCCACGTGCCGGTTCCCGGCGGTGAAGTCGGCCGTGAGCAGCTGTCCGGCGGCGGCCGTCGTGGCGGCGGGAGGCCCTTCGAGGGCCTGGCCCACCGCCCAGCCGCCGAATCCGAAGCTGATCGCGAGGATGGCGGCGACGACGGTGGCCCGCAGCTTGCGCCGGGTCCGGCGGTGCCGGTGGCCGGACGCCGGCCCGTGCCGGGCGTGCTCACGGCTGTCGGCGGGCCCCGGGCGGGCGTGGCCCGGACGGGTGTGACCTGGGGTGCGATCTGGGGTGTGACCTGGGCGGGCGTGCTCCGGGCTGGCCCCCCGGCCGCCACTCCCCCGGCCGCCACTCCTCCGGCCTTCGCTCCCCTGACTTCCGCTCCCCCGGCCGCCGGGCTCGGAGCCGCCGGGCTCGGAGCCGCCGGGCTCGGAGCCGCCGGGCTCGGAGCCGCCGGGCTCGGAGCCGCCGGACGCAGGTTCGGCGGGATCGAGGCCGACGGGATCGAGGCCGGCGGGGCCGGTGGCGCCCGTCTCCTGGCTGTCGGAGTCCCGGTCCGCGGGGCGGCGGCTGGCCGGCCGCACGTAGGAGAAGCGCCGTCCGGCGGACTCCGGGCGCGAGGTCCGCCGTCCGGCAGAGCGGGCTCCCGCCATGCCCAGGCGGCGCAGGACGCGCTTCTCGAAACCGACCGGCGGTTCACTGCCCGGCAGCAGGCCCAGCAGCCCGTCCTCGGCGAGGGTCAGATGCTCGACGTACTCCCGGCAGCTCGGGCAGCGGTCCAGGTGATCGATGGCGGCGGCACGCTCCTGGCCAGGGAGGATCCCCAGTGCCAGCTCGGCACCGAGCTCCCTCAGCTCTGCGCAGGTCAGGTCAGTCATGGCCGTCTCGCTCGGGTCGTTCCGGTGCCTGCTCAGGCCGTCCCGGGGTGGTTCGTGCGTCCGCTCGGTGTGCCACCGCGCCGCCCTTCCCTGCCGCGTCCGCCCCGGCGGGGCCCAGGGCGAGGCGCAGCTTTCCCATCGCCGCCCGGATGCGGGTCTTGGCGGTGCCGACGGGGATGTCCTCGAACTCCGCGACCTGCCGGGCGGTCATCCCGTAGATCCCGGCCATCACCAGGGCCCGCCCCTGCGCCCCGGGCAGCGCGGCGACCGCCGCCCGGATCCGGGCCGCCGTGTCGTCGGCGACCGCCCGCTGCTCGGGGGTCTCGGTGACGAGTTCGAGCAGGGAGTCCAGGTCCTCGGGGGCCACGGGGGTGGGTCTGCGGGCCCGTACCGCGTCGATGGCCAGGTTGTGGGCGATCGCCGTGAGCCAGGTCTTGACCGAGCCGCGCCGGGAGTCGTACATCTGCGCGTGCCGCCAGGCGCGTTCGAAGGTCTGCTGGGCGATGTCCTCGGCCAGCTGGGGGTCGCTGACGACCGCGATCGCGACACCGTAGACCGTCCGCTGGAAGCGGCGCACGAAGGCGACGGCGATTTCGGGATCGCCGGTGCTGAGCCCCGCCAGAAGCGTCTCGTCCGCGGCGCGCCCGAGGGGGAGGCCCGTCCTCATACCTCTGGATACGGCCCCGCCACCCCGGGGGATTGCGGGGCGACTGCGGCGAGGGACGCGGGCGGACATAAAGGGCACCTCACCGCCATTCTCCGCCCCCGCGGCAATCCCGTCACGCGGCTGCCGCCGTATGCAGTGCAGGACGGGGTTCAGAGCAGGACCGGGCGCGGAAGCAGGACCGGATTCGGAGCGGGACCCGGTTCGGATCGGGACCGGACATGACGCCGAAGGGCCGGAGGGCCGAGCCATGACACGCATCGTGACCGTGCGCAGGAGCGTTGGAGCGGGGATCGGCGCCGGAGTCCTGGCCGGGGTGCTCGCGGCCTGCGGGGGCGGCGGCTACGGGGGCGGGTCGGGCGGTGACGGGAACGGATCGACGACCTCGCCGCCCAAGAACAGCGGGACGACCCGGGTCGCGGTGACGATGACGGACTACCACTTCCGTCTGAACCCCGACACCTTCCACGCCGGCGCCTACACCTTCGTCGCCACCAACGACGGCCACCACCCGCACGCCATGGAACTCAAGGGGCCGGGCGGTGAGCAGCGCAGCGCCACGGTCGGGCCGGGACAGTCCACCACACTCAAGGTGACGCTGAAGGACGGTACGTACCAGGTCTTCTGCCCCGTCGACAACCACACGGACCTGGGCATGAAGACCACGATCACGGTCAGCGGGACCGGCACCTCGGACGGGAACACCACCGGCGGCAACAACGGCTACTGACGCCTGGGGCGCACGGGAGCGCTGTGGCACCTGTGGCGCAGGTGGCACGGGGCGCTGTGGCACAGGTTCGCCGCTGCACGGAGGCGGTGTGGCGCCGAGGCCGTGCGGCGCGGGGGGATTGCCGCGGGCCGGGCACCATGCGCGGAGGGCCGCACCCCGCTGCTGCGGGTGCGGCCCTCCGAACGGCTCGACGCCTCAAGACATCAAGACTTCAATGCCTCGATACATCGAGGCCTCAACGCCTCAGACCACGCTGAGCTCCACGGCGATGTTGCCGCGCGTGGCGTTGGAGTACGGGCACACCTGGTGGGCCGCCTCGACGAGCTGCTCGGCGGTGGCCCGGTCCACGTTCGGGATGGAGACCTCGAGGGCGACCTCGATGCCGAAGCCCCCGTTGCCGTTCTTGCCGAGGCCGACCCGGGCGGTCACGCGCGACCCGGAGATGTCGGCCTTCTGCTGCCGTGCCACGACGCCGAGTGCACCCTGGAAGCAGGCGCCGTAACCGGCGGCGAACAGCTGCTCCGGGTTGGTGCCCGCACCGCTTCCGCCCAGCTCCTTGGGCGGGTTGACGACCACGTCGAGCTTGCCGTCGTCCGAGGCGACCCGGCCGTCGCGGCCGTTCTCGGCGGTGGCGACCGCGGTGTACAGGACGTCTATGGACTCGATGGACATGCGGAATTCCTCCTGTTGTCGCGCACGGGTGTGCGCGTCCTGACTCGGGTACACGTCCGGCTCACCCTCACATGACCGGGACGGTCCGGACCATACGTCCGGAACGACGGGAGTGAGCTCGGCGGTTGAGCTGTGCGAGGTCAGTCGCCGAGGGCGACGATCATCTTCCCGGTGTTGTCGCCGCGGAGCATGCCGAGGAACGCGTCGAAGGCGTTGTCGATGCCCTCGACGACGGTCTCGCGGTACTGGAGCTCACCGGAGCGGATCCAGGCGGACACCTCCTGGACGAACTGCGGCTGGAGCGCCTGGTGATCGCTCACGAGCATGCCCTGCAGCCGCAGCCGCTTGCCGATGACCATGGCGAGGTTGCGCGGCGCGGGGGTCGGCTCGGTCGCGTTGTACTGCGCGATCATGCCGCAGATGGTGGCGCGGCCGTGCAGGTTGAGGGAGCCGATCGCCGCTTCCAGGTGCTCGCCGCCGACGTTGTCGAAGTAGACGTCGATGCCGTCGGGGGCGGCTTTCGCCAGCTGCTCGGCGACCGGTCCGTCCTTGTAGTTGAAGGCGGCGTCGAAGCCGTACTCCTCGGTGAGGAGCCGGACCTTCTCGTCCGAGCCCGCGCTGCCGATGACCCGGGAGGCGCCCTTGAGCCGGGCGATCTGCCCGACCTGGCTGCCGACCGCGCCGGCGGCGCCGGAGACGAACACGGCGTCGCCCTCCTGGAAGGAGGCGACCTCCAGCAGCCCGGCGTACGCGGTGAGGCCGGGCATCCCGAGCACGCCCAGGTACGCGCCGAGCGGGGCCAGCTCCGGGTCGACCTTGACGGCGCGCTTGCCGTCGACGACGGCGTACTCGCGCCAGCCGAGGCCGTGCAGGACGTGGTCGCCGGGTGCGAAGCCCTCGGCGTTCGAGGCCAGCACCGTGCCGACCGCGCCGCCGTCCATCGGGCCGTCCAGCGGGTAGGGCGGCAGATACGACTTCATGTCGTTCATCCGTCCGCGCATGTACGGGTCGACGGACAGCAGGGTGTTGCGGACCAGAATCTGTCCGGGGCCGGGCTCGGTGACCGCCGTCTCACGGAGGGCGAAGTCCTCGGGCTTCGGCCAGCCGTGCGGGCGGGCGACCAGGTGCCATTCGCGGCCGGTGCTCGGCAGTGCGGTCATGGTGGGCGCGCCTCCTTCTGCCCCAGATGTACTGGGCTCCTGATGTGCTGGGCTGCTGATGTGCTGGGCTGTTGCCACAGGTCTACTGGGCAATGTTTCATGTACTGAAACAACCATGCTCCTGGATGTTTCATGTTGTCAAGTAAATGGGTATCCTGGAGACCATGGCCACTCGCACTGATCCCCTGACCTTCGAGGTCGTCGAGCTCATCGGCACCGTCGTGGCCCGCTACTACGACGAGTACGAGGACGCGGCGGCCGAGCACGCCCTCACCGGCGCCCAGGCGCGCGTACTGAGTCTCCTCTCCCACGAGCCGATGCCCATGCGCCGGATCGCCCAGAAGCTCAAGTGCGAGCCGTCGAACATCACCGGCATCGTCGACCGGCTGGAGAGCCGCGGTCTCGTGGAGCGACGCCCCGACCCGGCCGACCGCCGGGTGAAGCTGGCCGCCCCGACGGAGGAGGGCCGGGCGACGGCGGCCCGGCTGCGGGACGCGCTGGGCTTCGCCCGGGAGCCCCTCGCCGGCCTCTCGACCGAGGAGCGCACCACCCTGCGCGACCTGCTGCGGCGGATGCTCGGGGAGAGCGGCGCGGGGGGCTGAGCGTTGCGGGGAGCCCGGCGGCGCGGCCTGCAGGGCGGCGTCGTCGTCGGCAGGGCGGCGCGGCCGGCGGGCGCTATGGCCTGCGGGGCGCGGGCCTTCGGCGATCGTTGACCGGCGATTGGCCCACGCATCCCGCGGTCCAGTGGCCCAGAGCACAGGGCCAATCCCCGGATAGGCTCACCGCCCATGAGCGCTGACCAGACCACCCGGCACACCATCGACTTCTACTTCGACCCCATCTGCCCGTTCGCCTGGATCACCTCCCGTTGGATCCTGGAGGTCGAGAAGCAGCGGGAGGTCGACCTGCGGTTCCGGGTGATGAGCCTCTCCGTCCTCAACGAGGGCCGGGAGAACCTGCCCGAGAAGTACCGGGAGCTGCTGGACCGGGGCTGGGGCCCGGTCCGGGTGTGCATCGCCGCGGCGCAGCAGCACGGCGAGGGCGTGCTGCGCGACCTCTACACCGCGCTGGGCACCCGGATCCACAACGAGGACACCGACGACTACACCGCGGCGATCGCGGCGGCGCTGGCCGATGCGGGCCTGCCCGCGGAGCTCGCGGAGGCGGCCGGCCGGACCGAGTACGACGACGCACTGCGCAAGAGCCACCACGAGGGCATGGACCCGGTCGGTGAGGAGGTCGGCACGCCCACCATCCATGTCGACGGCGCCGCCTTCTTCGGGCCGGTGCTCAGCTCGATCCCGCGCGGCGAGGCGGCCCTGCGGGTGTTCGACGGCGTGCGGCTGCTCGCCGGTCACCCGGACTTCTTCGAACTGAAGCGCACCCGGACCGGAGGGCTCGACTTCAGCTAGGCCCTGTCGCTCGTTCCGGCGTGCCCGCCGAGGCTTCGACCGGCCCCAGCCTCCGCCGGCGGGTCGAGCTGGCGCGGCCATGTGCCGACTCAGGTGGCGCACCACCACAGGAAGCGGGCGGTGCAGGTGGGGCGTGGTTCCGGGCGGGGCCGGGGGCGCTGCGACGACGAGGGGGCGGGGGCCGGCGCGGCGGAGGTCCGGGGCGGCGGGGGCGCGTCGGGCGCCGTTCCGGATGCGGAGGAGCCGCGCGTGGTCGTGGCGGCACCCGGCTCGTCGGGGGTGCTGCTCCGCCGCTTCCGGGCGGCGTCGTCGGAGTTCCGGTCGCCCTCGCTCCGGTCGCTGCCCTCGGTTCCGTCGCGGGGGCTCCGGGAGGCCGAGGGGCCGCCGCTCGGCGCGCCGTCGCCGCTCGCGGGGGAGGCGCTGAGGGAGCCCGTGGACGCGCCGGGGTCCCGGTCGGCCGTGGGCCGTTCCGACCGGGCCGCGGCGGTTCCGTCCTCCCACGGCGCCCGGAACGGGCCCTCGGTGGCGACCTCCGCCACGGTCAGCGCGCCCAGGACGATCCCGAACACGGCGGCGGCAGTGACGACCCGGCGCCCCCGGCCACGACGGCCGCGCCGGCCGCGGCTCGGGCGGGCGCGCGGGCCGCGGTGGCCGCTCCCGGCCTCGCGTTCCCGGGCCGCGAGCCGTTCCCGGGCCGCGAGCCGTTCGGCGCGGCGCCCTGCGGGGGCCGCGGGGATGCCGTCGGACTGCTCCCCGGACGGGGCGGTCCCGGCCCGCGGCGCGGGGTCCCCGATGGGCGCGCCGCATCCCGGGCAGGACAGGGCGCCGTTGAGGTGCCGTCGGCACAGAGAGCAGTAATCCATGGCGCCCGCAGGCTATGTGCCGTCCGGTAACGATTGGAGCGGCCTCCTGTGAGGATTCCGTGTCGACCGGCGCGCCGGGATGACGCATGCACCGCGGTACGCGGGAAACGATCACAGATCCGGACTGATGCACCGAGAACCCCCGGTTCGGGCGCGGCGAATGGGCGCGGGGAACGAGCGCGCGGAGGTGGGCGCAGGGGGACGCGGGGTCGGCACGCCGGGTCCTTCCCCGGACCCGGACCGTTTCCCCGCACCCGGGCCCTTCCCCGAACCGTTCCCCGGACCCGGAGCCTTCCCCGAACCGTTCCCCGGACCCGGAGCCTTCCCGGACTGTTCCCCGGACTCGGACCTTCCTCGGCCCCTTCCCGGAACCGGGCACGGGGCCCGTTCACCGAGCCGCCGGCCCCGACACGGTCACGGTCAAGGTCAAGGTCCCGCCAGTTCGCCCCGCAGCCGGCGGGCCCGCAGCACCATTTCCAGTTCGAAGCGGCGGTCCGGGTCGTCCACCTCGTCGCCCCACAGCTCCCTGATCTGCCGCAGCCGGTAGCGGACGGTCTGCGGGTGCACCCCGAGCCGGGCCGCCACCTCCGGCGCGCCGCCGCGGGTCTCCAGCCAGGCCAGCAGGGTCTCCGCCAGGCGCCGGCCGTGCGCCGGGCCGCAGGCGGCGAGCGGTGCCAGCCGGCGGCGCGACAGGTCGTCGATCAGTTCCTCCGGCGGCAGCAGCACCAGCGCCTCGGTGTGTTCGGTGCACTGCAGCACCTGCCCGGCGGGGAGCAGGCCGCGCTCCATCAGCCGGACCGCGGTCCCGGCCCAGCGCAGCGACTTGGCGGCCTCCACCGGAGGCACCGGGGGGCCGATCGCGCCCGACCAGCCCCGCATCGCGCGGCGCAGCAGTTCGCCCCGGCCGGCGACGTCCGGTTCGGGCACGACCATGCGCGGCTGTTCGCTCTCCATGTCCAGCAGGACGTCCTGGCCGACGGCGGGCGCGACCGCGTCCCGGGCCGGGCGCAGCAGGACCGCGACGGCGACCCGGGAGGGCAGCGGCCAGCCGATGCGCGCGGCGCGTTCGGTGAGCGCGTCGGTGGGGTCGGTGCGGTGCTCGGCGAACAGCAGGTCCATCAGGCGGCGCTGGAGCCGCAGCCGCTCCCCCGCCTGCCGGGCGAAGGCCTCGGCGTGGCCGCGGACGGACTGGGCGACGAGGCCGTCGAGGTACTCGAAGCCGGATTCGACGAGTTCGTACATGGCGGGCGGGGGGATCTCGGCCTGCTGCCCGATCTCGGCGAGCCGGCGCCAGGCCAGCCGGACGCCGAGGCGGTAGATCGCCTGGAGGGAGTCGAGGCTGCGGCCCTGGAGGAGTTCGCCGCGGCCGAAGGCCTGGAAGACCTCGGGGTGGACGGTCGGCCGGCCGCGCCCGGCGGCGAGGTGTTCGACGAAGTGCTCCAGCGCCCGCCGGATCCCGACCAGGGCCATGGGCTCGCCGGACTCGTCGAGCACCAGCGGGAGTCCCGGAAAGGTGCGGCGGATCTCGTGGAGGATGAACTCGGCCAGCTCGGGGGCCTCCTTCATGACGAGGGAGGCGAACTGCCGGACCCGTAATCGCGGGACGTCCTGCCAGGCCGACCGGGGCACGGATCAGGGCCCCGTGCCCGGGGAGCCCGAGGGTGCGTCCGGGAACGAGACGAGCGGCACATTGGGCTGTTCCGGGGTGGCGTTCAGCGCGGTGACGATGCCGACGGCTGCCCCGACGGCGAGGGCGGCGGCTGTCACGCAGGTCAGAGCCGCGGCGAGCAGTCTGCGCATGGGACGGCGAGCCTCTCTGCTCGGTGAGGAGAACGTCCGGTGCACCGGCCCCGGTCCGGTGATGGCTCAGTGTGGGAGCAATATTGACACTCCGTCAAGAGTCCGCCTACGGTTCCCGGTTCATAGACCGTCTCCCGGCACACTCCGGACGAGTCGGCTCATCCCCTCCGGGGCGGGGACATCACGGAACGGCCCGGCTCCCGGCGGCTGAACGCGCACGGTCCCGGACCCACCCCCACCTTCCAGGAGTTGCCCGTATGCGCCGTTCCTCGTTGCCTGAGAACCCCCTCGGGAACCCGCCGGGGGAGCCGCCCGGGGGCCCCGGCGGAGATCCGACCGCAGGCCCGGCCGGGCCGTCCGGAGACCCGTCCGGGAATCCGCCCGGGTCCCCCGGAGAGCGGTCCGGGAGCCCGTCCGGTCCGGGAGGTCCGGGGCGCGGGCGGCCGTGGCCGTCGCTGGTGCTGCTGGGGGCCGGGGTGTTCCTGCTGGTCCTCGCCCCGCTGCTGGCCTGGTACGTGGAGCCGCGGGCGGAGCGGACGCCCATCGACGTGGACACCACGACGGTCTTCACCGGGCGGGGAAGCTACTTCGACACCGGCTCGCTCGATGAGAAGGACGGCCGGATCACGATCACCCGGCGGGTGCTGGGCGATGTGGCCGCCAGCGAGCGCAGCGGACGGGCGGTGTGGGACGTGTCGACGGCGATCGACACCCCGGCGACGCTGCCGCTGCGGGATCCGCGGAAGTCGTTGCAGTGGACCACCGAGCGGTGGGTGACCGACCGGCGCACCAATCTGCCGGTGCACTGCTGCGACGAGCGGCCGTCCTTCAGCGGGGAGGCGTACCTCAAGTTCCCCTTCGATCTGCAGAAGCGCGGTTACCGCTGGTGGGACAGCACGCTGGGGGCGACGGTTCCGCTCCGGTTCGCGGGCACCGCCACCGTCCAGGGGTACCGGGGCTATCGCTTCACCGGGACCGTGAAGCCGACCCGGACGGGCACCCGGCAGGTGCCGGGCCTGCTGGTGGGGCGGCCGAAGCAGGGTCAGGTGATGGCCGAGGAGTGGTACGCGAACACCGGCATCGAGCTGGTCGCGGACCGGCGCACCGGCCGGATCATCAACGCGAGCATCGCGCCGCGGAAGACCCTGCGGGCCCCGGGCGCCCGGCGGGACGCGGTCACCCTGCTGCGGAGCGGCCGGCTGGAGTTCACCGAGGCGACCCAGCGGGCGCAGGTGGATCTGGCGTCGGAGGACAGCGGACGGCTCGAACTCCTGGGGCGGACCGTGCCGTTGGCGGGTGGCGTGGTGGGCGCCGTCCTGGCGCTGACCGGGGGCGTTCTACTGGCCCGGGGACGGCCGCGCGGGACGCGGGGAACGGGCCGGGGCCGGGGCTGAGGCCGAACGGCCCGCGCCGAACGAGCCGGGGCCGGGACTGAGGCCGAACGGCCCGCGCCGAACGAGCCGGGGCCGGGGCCGGGGCTGATCCGGAGCGGCGCGCCGGGGAACCGACCGGGGCCAGGCCCGAGGCCGGCGCAGCCCGCGAGCCGGGCCGGGGCGCGCCCCACGGGGGCCTGTCCGACGCGCACCCCCGGGCCCGCCCCCCACGCGCAGCCCTCACGTGCAGCCCCCACGCGCAGCCCCCTGCGCCCCGAAACCCGCCCGGGAACCGGCCCGAAGCACACCTCGCACCCCCGTCTCCCCGAGCCCCCGCCCCGGAGTCCCTCGCTCCGGCGGCGGGGGCTCGCGCGTTCCCCGGGAGGAGGTCACCCCACAGGCCCCGAAGGCCCCTCCGGCACCGCCCGGACGCCTACCGTGCCCCGCGACATCGCACAATGCTGCGCGATGTGATGACTCGTCAGGTCGATACGGGGCGGAACTTGTCACCTCGGTGAGTAGCCGCACCGAACAGAGGGGCGAAAACTGACCACCCCGCGCCATCCGCCGTCCGTGGTCCCCCGGAACGTCACCCCGCACGGGCGGTGGCAGCGCACCCCGCCCCCATAGGTTCCGCACCCTGAGACGAGTTGGAGCCCGGATGCCCCAGCACGTACCTCCGCAGGCCGCCGCTGCCCCCACCCCCGCGCCGTCCCCCTCCCCCGTACCCGAGCCGGTGTCCCCGTCCGGGCCGGCGTCCGCGCTCGGGCCGGCGTCCGCCCTCGCCCCGGCGCCGCTCGGTCCCGCCTCCCCGGCGCCGCCCGGACCCGCCACCTCGGCGCCGGTGCCGCGGCGCATCGTCTTTCTCGCCCGGCGCGACCTCGGCAACCCGGCGGCGGGCGGCTCCGAACTGCTCGTGGACCGGCTCGCCGACGGCCTCACCGCCCTGGGCCACCAGGTGACCCTGCTGTGCGGCGGGCCCGCCGCCTACCGCGACTACCGGGTCGTCTCCGCCGGTGGCGACGCGGGCCACTATCTGCGGGCCAAGCGGGCGTTCGCCCGGCAGGTCGGCGACTGCGACCTGCTGGTGGAGGTCTGCAACGGCATGCCGTACCTCGCCCCGCTCTGGCACCGCGGGCCGACGCTCTGCCTGGTCAACCATGTCCACACCGATCTGTGGGACATGCGGTTCCCCGGCCCCGCGGCCCGGCTCGGCCGCAGGCTGGAGCACTGGGCGCTGGCCGGGAGCCACCGCGGGAATCTGCTGGTCGCGGTCTCCGGGTCGACCGCCGCCGCGCTGCGCGCCATCGGAGTGCCCCGGGACCGGATCCGGGTCGTCCACAACGGAGTCGAGGAGCCGGGCCCGCTGCTGCCGAAGGCGCCGGAGCCGGTGTTCCTCGCCATGGGCCGGCTCGTCGAGTACAAGCGGATCGACCTGCTGCTGCGGCTGTGGGAGCGGGTCCGGCCGGTCACCGGCGGGCGGCTCGTCATCGTCGGCGACGGGCCCGAACGGCAGCGGCTCGCGGCGATGGCCGGGCCGGACGTGGTGTTCACCGGGCGGGTCTCCGAGGCCGAGAAGCACCGGCTGCTGTGCGAGGCGTGGCTGCTGCTGCATCCGTCGCTGGTCGAGGGCTGGGGGCTGGTGGTCACCGAGGCCGCGGTGCGCGGGACTCCGGCGGTCGGCTTCGACATCCCGGGGCTGCGGGACTCGGTGGAGAACGGCGCCACCGGCCAACTCGTCGATGGCGAGAGTGCGTTCGCCGCCGCCTGGTGCACGCTGGCGCTCAGCGGGGAGCGGCGGGCCGCGCTCGGCCGGGCCGCGCTGCTGCGGGCCGCGCGGTACCGCTGGAGCAGCACGGTGCGGCAGTTCCGGGCCGTGGCCGCCGAGGCGTGTCCGGCGTACGGCGCCGCCCTGCCGGACCTCCCGCCCGCCGGCCCGTCGTGGCCGCGTCCCGCCGCCGGCGGAGCCGCCCGCCCGGGGAGGTGACCGGGGTGCGGGAGCTCTCCCTCAAGGACCCTTCGCTCCGCCGGTCCGTCGCCCTCTTCCGGGCGTTCCTGCGCGAGCAGTCCGACCCGGAGCACTGCTACCGGCTGCTCGCCCGGGACGCCGCCGACCAGCTGGAGCGGTACACGCCGCTGGCGGACAAGGTGGTCGTCGACGTCGGGGGCGGCAGCGGGCACTTCACCGCGGAGTTCCGGCGCCGGGGCGCGCGGGGCTTCCTCTTCGAGCCCGACCCGTCGGAGCTGACCGCGCACGGGCCGCCGCCGGAGGGTGCGGTGGTCGCCGACGGCTATCTGCTGCCGCTCGCCGACGGCAGCGCCGATGTGTGCTTCTCCTCCAACGTGCTGGAGCACGTGGCCGATCCGCGGACCTTCCTCAGCGAGCTGGTGCGGGTGACCCGGCCCGGCGGGCTGATCTATGTGTCGTTCACCAACTGGCTCTCCCCGTGGGGCGGTCACGAGACCGCCCCCTGGCACTACCTGGGCGCGGACCGGGCCCGCCGGCGCTACCGGCGGCGGACCGGGCGCACCGCCAAGCACACGCTCGGCGAGAACCTCTTCCCGATCCACATCGGCCCCACCCTGCGGCAGGTGCGCGACCGCCGGGACGTGAGCGTGGTCGCCGCCCGCTCGCGCTACTGGCCGTTCCTCCCGAACGCCGTCACCCGGGTGCCGGGCCTGCGCGAAATCGCCACCTGGAACCTCCTCCTCATCCTCCGGCGGTCGCCATGACTTCGAGCAGTCTGCTGTCCCACCCGGAACCCCCCTCCCCCGCGGAGCCGGGGGCGCCGCGGCCGGGCGGACGCCCGGCGGGACCCCGGCCCGCGCCGGGGCCCGGCTTCCGCCGCCGCGGTCTCCTGTGGTTCTGGGCCGCCGCGTTCGTGGCGTTCCTGGTGCCCGCGCCGGGGAAGGTCACCTTCGAGACCAAGCTGGGCGTGGCCCTGGACCCGCTGCGGTTCCTCGGTGAGCTGGGCTCGCTGTGGCAGGACCGGGCGGGCTTCGGCGGCCTCGCCGACCAGTACGTGGGCTACGTCTTCCCCGCCCTGCCGTACTACGCGGCGGCCCGGCTGGCGCACGTCCCGGTGTGGCTGGCCGAACGGCTGTGGCTGTCGCTCGTGGTCACCGCCGCGTTCTGGGGGGCGCTGCGGCTGGCCGAGCGGCTGGGCGTGGGCACGCCCGCCACCCGGCTGCTGGGCGCCGTCGGGTACGCGCTGTGGCCGACGTTCACCATCGTCATCGGCTCGACCTCGGCCGCCGCCCTGCCCGGTGCGGTGCTGCCGTGGGTGCTGCTGCCGCTGACCGCCGCGGCGGCGAGCCCGCGCACCGCCGCCGCCCGGTCCGCGCTGCTGATCCCGTTCATGGGCGGGGTGAACGCCGCCTCGACGCTCGCCTCGCTGCTGCCCGTCGGGCTGTATCTGCTCAGCCGCCCTGCCGGGCCGCGCAAGCGGGCGCTGATCGCCTGGTGGACGCCGGGGGTGCTGCTCGCCACGGCGTGGTGGGTGGTGCCGCTGCTGCTGCTCGGCGCGTACGGCGAGAACTTCATGCCGTACATCGAGCAGGCGGACACCACGACCGCCACCATGTCGGCGACCGAGCTGCTGCGCGGGGCGGGCAACTGGGTCGGCTATCTGCACTTCGGGGAGGCCTGGCTGCCCGCGGGCTGGACCGTGGTCACCGCGGCCGTGGCCGTGCTGTCGTCCGCCGTCGCCGCCGCGCTGGGGCTGGGCGGGCTGGCCCGCCGCGACCTGCCCGAGCGCCGCTGGCTGCTGCTCACCGTGCTCGCGGTCGTCCTCGTCGCGCTGGCCGGGTACGGCGGCGCGCTGGGCGGCCCGTTCCACGGCACCGTGCAGAGCTGGCTGGACGGCGGGCTGCGGCCGTTCCGCAACATCTACAAGTTCCAGCCCGGACTGGCTCTCGCCCTGGCCCTGGGCCTGGCCCATCTGACGGCGGTGGCCGCCGAACGGCGCGGCACCCGCCCGCTGCCGGGCCGCCGCTTCGTCCCCGCGCTCGCCGCGCTGCTGGTGCTGCCCGGCCTGGCCCTGCCGTACGCCAACGGCAGCATTCTCCAGCCCGGCGCCTTCGACCGGCTGCCGGACCACTGGTCGAAGGCCGCCGCCTGGCTGGAGAAGCACGCCCCCGACGACCGGGCGCTGGTCGTCCCGGCCACCGCGCACGGCCTCTACACCTGGGGCTCCCCCATCGACCAGCCGCTGGACGTCCTCGCCGGGAGCCGCTGGGCGCAGCGGGACTACGTGCCGTTCGGCACCGCCGGGTCGCGGCGCGCCATGGACGCCGTCGAGCAGGCGCTGCTGTCCGGCGGCCACGTGCCGGGGCTGCGGGACTTCCTGGCGCGGGCCGGGCTGCACACCGTGGTCGTCCGCAACGACCTGGACCCGGACCAGATCGGCTACGTGCCGCCGCGGACGGTGAAGCGGACCCTGGAGGCCTCCGGCTACCGCCGGGTCACCGGCTTCGGGCCGCTGCTCACCGGCGGCCGCATCCCCCGCGACACCCCGCTCCAGGTGGCGGGGCTGTTCCCGCGGCAGCAGGCGGTGGAGATCTACGAACCGGAGGCGGGCGGCGGCCGGCCGGGCCCGGTCGCCCTGCGTCCGGCGGCGGACACCGCCGTCGTCAGCGGCGGGCCGGAGGCCCTGCTCCAGCTCTCCGCGGACCCGGCGCTGCGGGACCGGCCGGCCGTGCTCACCGGGGACAACCACCCGGGCGTCGGCACCCCGCCGCTCCAGGCCGTCGCCGACGGGCTGCGCCGCGCCGACACCCGCTTCGGGCTCGTCAACTCCGGTACCTCCTACACCTATACGGCCACCGAGCGGAACCACTCCGGCAGCCTCCAGGACCCGGGTGCGGAGCCCCGGCAGATCCTCCCGGTGCACGGGGCGGCGCACCAGACGGCGGCCGTGCTGCGCGGGGCGCGCTCGGTGACCGCCTCCAGCAGCGGCAACTGGCTGTTCCACCTGCCGCAGTACGACCCGGTGAACGCCTTCGACGGCAACCCGGACACCGCGTGGGCGGAGGGCAGCCCGGGGCGCCCGGCCGGCCAGTGGCTGCACGTCCGGCTCTCCTCACCCCTCAAGCTGCCGGGCTCGATCCGGGTGACCCCGCTGGCCGGTGACGGGATGCGGGCCGCGCCCACCCGGGTCCGGGTGGAGACCGAACGGGGCGGCGCGGAGAGCCCGTTGCAGCCGAACGGCACCGCCCAGACGGTCCGGGCCCCGGTCGGCGTCACCGGCTGGCTGCGCATCCGGATCCTCGCCGCGCAGGAGGCCGGGCCGGGGCTGTCCGGCGCCGGGTTCTCCGAGGTGTCGGTGCCGGGCGTGCAGGTGACCCGGCTGCTGGCGCTGCCGCGGGACGCGGAACGCAGCGAGGCGCCCGCCCAGGTGTTCTCGCTGCACCGGGGCAGCGACGCCGGCGGGCTCTCCCCGGCGTCCTCGGAGGTCGGCCTGCACCGGCAGTTCGGCACCCGGGCCGGCGGTGCGTACCGGGTGACGGCGTCGGCGGTGGCGGTGCCGGGCGACGCGCTCGACGGGCTGCTGGACCGGGTGGCGCCCGGCAAGCGGAAGCGGATCACCGCGACGGCCGACTCCACGAGCCGGACCGGCATCTCGCTCAGCCCCCGCAACCTGGTGGACGGCGATCTCACCACCGCGTGGATCGCGGGCGACCGGCCGGTGGTCCATCTGCGCTGGCCGGGGAAGAAGAAGATCAGCGAGATCGTCCTCGCGGCGGCGGGCGGTGTGTCCACCCGGCCGGAGGAGGTCCTGATCAGCTCGCCGGACGGGGCGGCGACCGCGGGCGTGGACGCGAACGGCCGGGCGCGCTTCGACCCGATCCGCACCGACCGGCTCGACATCACCGTCAGCCGCACCGCGCCGCTCACCGTCCACAATCCCGTGGCCGACGGGCGGTTGCAGCTCCCGGTGGGGCTGAGCGAGGTGTACGTCCCGGCCCTGGACGACCTGCGGGTGCCGCGGCCGGGGCCGGACGAGACGTTCTCGGTGCCGTGCGGCGAGGGCCCGCCGCTCGCGGTCGACGGCACCCTGCACGCCACCCGGGCCTCCGGGCTGGTGCGTGACCTGACGGAGCGGCGGCCGGTGCGGGTCGAGCTGTGCGCGGGCGGGGCCGAGGACGGAACCCTCGAACTGGCCACCGGTCGGCACCGGGTGGAGGCGGGTGACGCGGGGCCGCTCGCGCTGACCGATGTGACGCTGTCGCGGGGCACGCCGTCGGCGGTGTCCGGGACGGACCGCCCGGCCGAGGCCACCGACTGGCACGGCGACCGCCGCACGGTGCGGGTCGGCTCCGGCGCGGCGTCGTACCTCCAGACGTACGAGAACGCCAACGACGGCTGGAAGGCGACCCTGAACGGCAAGGAGCTGACCCCGCTGCGGCTGGACGGCTGGCAGCAGGCGTGGCTGGTCCCGGCGGGCCGGGGCGGCACGGTCACCCTGGAGTACGCCCCGGCGCGGCTCTACCGGGCGGGGCTGATCGGCGGGGTGGTGGGCGTGGCGGCCCTGGCGGCGCTGGCGTTCGTCCGCCGGGGGGCGTCGGGCCCGCGGCCGGCCGGCGGCAGGCCGACGGCCCTGGCGTTCGTCCGCCCGTCGGGCACGCGGCCGGCCGGCGGCAGGCCGACGGCCCTGGGGCACCTCCGCCGGGGAGCTGCGGGCACGCGGCCGGCCGATGGCAGGCCGAGCGCCCTGGCGTTCCTCCGCCGGGGAGCCGCGGGGCCGGTGGACGGGGAACGGCAGGCCGGTCCGGAGGGGCGGCCGTTGACGGCCGCGCCCTCGGTGGAACCTCAGCCGATCGTCCCGGCTCCGGGGGTGATCCTCGGTGTGGTGGCGCTGACCGCTGTGATCGCCGTGATCGCGGGCCCGATGGCCCTGCTCGTGCTCCCGCTGGCGGTGCTGGCCCGGCTGCGGCCGGGTGCGCTGGTGCCGGTCGCCCTGGTGGCGATGGCGGGCGCGGGCATCGCGGCGGCGACAGGAGCGGGCGAACCACCGGCCGCGAGCGAGGGCCCGTTCGGCGCCCCCGCCCAGGCCCTGGCGCTGGTGGCGCTGATGGCCGCGGTGGTGACCACGGACCGGCCGGGGCGCGCGGGCCTCGTCGGAGCGCAGCCGGCCGGGAGCGGGCCGGATACGACGGAGTGGAGCGCTGCGGGGGCGGTCGGGCCGGACGGGTCGAGCGGTTCGGGGAGTCCGGAGGGGGCGGAGAGTTCGGAGGGGGCGGAGAGTTCGGAGGATTCGGGGAGGTCGAAGGGGCCGGACGGGCCGGAGGGTCGCGGGCCGACCGTGGAACCGGACGGACGCGCACCGCGACGAGCCGGATCCGACACCGCCCACCCGTCCGGCATCACCCATCCATCAGGTGCCACCCGCCCGCACGGCACCACCCGCCCGCACGACGGCGGCAACAGCGGCGACAGCGCGGGCGGTTCCCCCGCGGGAGAGGAGACCGGCCGATGACAGCACTGCCGCACACCCGGCGGGCCGGGGCCGGGGCGCCGCCCGTGGCGCGGATTCCGTTCCCCACCGTGGACGAGGTGTCCCGGCACTGCGCCCAGGACGAGGAGCCGGAGACGGTACTCATCGAGGTGCATCTGCCGGGCAGGCCCGAACCCGGGCGGCTGCGCGACGCGTTCGGGGAGGCGCTGCGCCGCCATCCGCGCATCCTGATGCGTCAGGCGCCGGGCCACCGGTTCGCCCGGCGCTACCACTGGGAGCTCACCGGCGACGCCGATGTGGACCCGGTGCACTTCCCGCCGCCGGGCCCCGACGCGCTCGACGAGGCCCGGGCCCGGGCGCTCTCGGCCTGTCCGCCGCTGTCGGTCTCGCCCCCGGTCCGGCTCGACGTCATCACCCCCGCGGCGGACGCCGGCGGCTGCGTCCTGCTGCTCACCGTCAACCACACCGCCCTCGACGGGCCCGCCTGCCTGCGGGTCCTGGCCACCGCCGCCGAGCTGTACGGGGGTGCGGACAACTCCCCCGCGCCGCCGCCGGTCCGGCCCCCCGGCACCGGCCGGAGCGCCCCCACCGGAGCCCGACTCCCGGCGGACGCCCCCGGCGGGACGGGCTGGGCGCGGCCCGCGCGGATCGCCGCGGACGCCCGGACCGCGGGCACCGGGAACGGCCTGCTGCTCACCGAACTCCCCGTCCCGCGGCGGGCTCCGCGCGGGACCGGCGGCGGCCCCGGGTACACCGTCAACGACCAGCTCCTGGTGTGCACCGCGCTGACCGTGGCCCGCTGGAACCTGCTGCACGGCCGCCCCACCGGACCCATCCGGATCACCATGCCGGTCGACGACCGGACCCGGGGCGCCCTGATGCCGATCGGCAACGGCACCCGCCTGGTCGATGTGTTGCTCTCCCCGGAGGACCGTGCCGACGAGGAGCTGCTGAGCGCCGAACGGCCGGACCCGGAGGCCGTCGCCCGGCTGCTGCGCCGCACCGCGCGGCGCACCCGCGCCCTCAAGGCGGTGTCCCGGCCGCCGCTGGGGCGGGGCGCGGCGCTGCTCACCGCCCCCGTGCTGCCGGTCGCCGCCCGCGCGGCGCTGACCCGCCGGCTGCGGCGGGCCGTCGCGCCCTGGACGTCGACCACGCTGGTGAGCAACATCGGCCGGATCCCCTACCCGATGGACTTCGGCGACGCGGGCCGCGCCCACGCCGTCTGGTTCTCCGCGCCGGTCCGGATGCCGCGCGGGCTGACGGTGACCACGGCCGGCACCGCCGGGCGTCTCCATGTGGCGCTGCGCTGGTCCCGGGCGCTGCTGGACGACGACGCGGGCGCCGCCGTCGCCCGTCTCTTCGCCCAGTCCCTGGAGGTCACGTCGGCGGTCACCGCCGAGGCCGCGCCGGAAGCGCCACCGGACGTCACCTCGGAGGCGACGTCGCCGGAGACCTCACCCGGAGGCGCCGGATGACCGCGCCGGCCGGCAGCCACCCGCCGCGGTCCGACACCGGACGCACCGCGCCGCAGGAACCGCGGCCGGGGCTGCGGGACTTCTACGAGGATCCGGCCGTCCCCGTCGCGAGTGGCACCGAACGGTCTCTGCGGCAGGCCCGGATGCTCGCCGGGGCCCTCGGCCCCGTGGGGCCCGGCCGTCCGCCCGCGACCGTGCTGGACATCGGCTGCGGCGACGGCTCGGCCGCCGCCACCGCCGCCCGCGTCCTCGCCGGGCACCGGATCGTCGGCGTCGACTGGTCGCAGGACGCGCTGCGGCGGGCGGCACCCCGGATCCCCCGCGTCGTCCGCGGCGAACTGACCGACGGCGGGCTGCCGTTCGCCTCCGCGGGGGCCGACGCGGTGCTCTTCAGCGAGGTCATCGAGCATCTCGTCGACCCAGACTCGGCCCTGGAGGAGCTGCACCGCGTCCTGCGCCCCGGCGGCCATCTGCTGCTCTCCACGCCCAACCTGGCCGCCTGGTACAACCGGGGACTGCTGCTGGCCGGGGTGCAGCCGGTGTTCTCCGAGGTGAGCCTGCGCCGGATCCACGGCCGTCCGGGCCGCCAGGTCGTCGGCCATCTGCGGCTGTGCACGGCCCGCGCGCTGACCGGGTTCGTCGCCGCGTCGGGCTTCGAGGTGGTGCGGGTCGCGGGAGCGCCCTTCCACGGGGTGCCGGGGCCGCTGCGTCCGCTGGACCGGGCCCTGTGCCGGGTGCCGTCGCTCGCCTCCATCCTGCTCGTGCACGCCCGGCGGGTGTAGCGCGGTGTGGTGGGGGGTGGCCTCGGCGCTGCTGGCGAACGTCCTGTACAGCGGCGGATTCGTGCTGGAGAAACGGGCGTTGGCGGATCTGCCCCCGCTCCGCGCCGACCGGCCCGCCCGGGTCGTACGGCTGCTCCTCGGCAGCCCGCTGTGGATCGGCGGGTCCGTCGCCCTCGCCCTGGGCTTCGCCGCGCAGCTCGCGGTGTACCGCACGCTGCCGATCGCCGCCGCCCAGGGCCTCTTCGTCTCCGGGCTGGTGCTGCTGCTCCTGCTCTCCTCGCTGGTCCTCGGCGAACGGCCGACCGGGCGGGAGCGGAAGGGCGTCGCGGCCATCACGCTCGCCCTGCTGATGGTGGTCGGCTCGCTGCCCGGGAGCACCGAGCCGATCGGCCGCGGCGCGCCCGCCGGTCTGCTGCTCGGGCTGTGCGTGCCCTCGCTCGCCGCGGGCCTCTGGCTCTACGCCTCCGCCGAGCGCCGCGCCCGGCACCGCCACCGGCTGCCCACCACGGGCGTGGAGTACGGGGTGGCCGTGGGCCTGCTGTACGGGGTGAGCTCGCTCGCCGTGAAGGGCGTCTCGGGGCTGCTCGACGCGGCCGACCCCGCCGGTACGGCAATCGCGCTGCTCCGCTCCCCGTACCCGTATCTGCTGCTGTTCACCGGCGGCACGGGCCTGGTGCTGTCGCAGACCGCGCTGCAACGCTGCCGGGCCTCCCTGATCGTGCCCGTCTGCACCACGGTCACCTGCGTGTTCACCGTGGTGAGCGGCACGTTCGCGTTCGGGGAGCCGCTGCCGCAGGACCCGCCGCGGCTGGTGCTGCGGCTCGGCGGCACCGCCCTCGCCGTCCTCGTCCTGCTGACCCTGCCCCGGCACGACGCGCCGGAGGGAACGCCCGGGTGGGCCGCCGGCGCGCCGAGCGGGGGTGCTGCCGGGCGTTCCGACGGCGCCAGGGGCTGGGCTGTGACGCCTGGGTGGCCCGACAGCGGGGCGGACGGAGCGGCGCCCGGGTGGCCCGATGCCGCGCCGGACCGGGCGGTCGCGCCCGGGGGTGCACGGGACTCGCCGCTGCGGGAGCCCCCGGCCTGAACCGGCCGGCCGAAGCCCGGACCGAGGCCGGACCCAGGCACCGGACCGGACCCAGGAACCGGACCGAGGCCGGACCGAGACACCGGACGAAGAGCACCGGGGCGAACAGCGCCCGGCGAACGCGCACCTCGCGAACGCAGTACCCCGCGAGCAACTCAGCACCTCGCGAGCACAGCACCTCACCAACCGAGCACCCCGCGAACAGAGCGACACCCAGCACCGGAAGGAGCTGCCGTGACCCCGGACGACCCCCTGCTCGACATCCTGGTCTGCCCGCTCGACAAGGGACCGCTGACGCTGGTCGACGCCGGGGAGGCGCTCTACAACCCCCGGCTGCGCCGCCGTTACCCGGTCCTCGACGGCATTCCGCAGCTGCTGCCCTCCTCCGGCGAGCCGGTCCCGGACGAGGAGCACGCGCGGCTGACCCGCCGGAGCGGACCGTGACGCTCGCCGCCCGGCTCGCTCCCCGGCTGCCGCCCCGGTGGGTCGGCGCCGCGGCGGCCCTGCTCTATCCCCGGTTCGAGCCGGAGCTGGCACGGCTGGACGACTTCTGCCCGCCCTGCGGCACCGCCGTGGACGTGGGCGGCTGGTACGGGCCGTGGTCGCGGCGGCTGGCCCGGCGCGCGGACCGGGTCGTCGCCGTCGAGCCCGTACCGCACCTGGCCCGGCTGCTGACCGCGACCGCGCCCCCGAACGTGACGGTCGTCCAGGCCGCCGCCGCGGAGGAGGACGGACAGGCGCAGCTGTGGCTGCCCCCGGGCGACCGCGGCGACCGCGGGGTGTCCTCCCTGGTCCGCCGCGAGGTGCACGGCAGCGCGATGGAGGTGCGCTGCCTGCCCCTCGACGGCCTCGGGCTGACGGACGTCACCTTCGTCAAGGTCGATGTGGACGGCAGCGAACTGGCCGTGCTGCGCGGGGCCGAGCACACCCTGCGCCGCGACCGGCCCGCCCTCCTGGTCGAGCTGGAGGTGCGCATCCAGCCCTTCGGGCCCGTCCTGTCGCATCTGGCGGAGCGCGGCTACCGCGGCTGGGTGCTGCCGGAACGGGCCTGGGTGCCGCTGGTCTCCTTCGACCTGGCCGCCCACCAGCGCCGGACCGCGCACGTGGCGGAACACGGACTGCTGCGCCGCACCCTCGCCCCGCGCAGCCGGTCCGTCCGCTACATCAACTCCGTGCTGTTCCTTCCCCAGGGGAGGCGCCCGGCCGGCCGCTGAACCGCGCCTGTCCGACGCGGCGGCTACGGTTCTCCCATGCCGGATCCCTCCTCACGTGGGCCGTTCCGGGACCGGTCCGACCCGGGCGGGAGGTCCTTGGGCGGGCCGTCCTCGGGCGGGCCGTCCTCAGGCGGCGCCTCCCCGGGCAGGCCGTCCCCGGGTGGGGCCTCCCCAGGTGGGGCCTCCCCGGGTGAGCCGTCTCCAGGTGGGCCGTCCCCAGGTGGGGCCTCCCCAGGTGGCGCCTCCCCAGGCAGGCCGTCCCCGGGTGCGTTCGGCCCCGCGCAGTTCCAGCTCGTCCTGCTGCGGCGGATGGCCGACCACCGGCCGGAACTGGTCGAGGCCGCCCTCCGGGAGCTGGGCGCCGGGCGGGCCGAGATGCGGGAGGCGAACCGCCGCTGGCAGGCCATGGTCCGCTCGCCGCGGGCCCGCGCCGCCGTGCGGCGCTACCGTTCGGTGCTCGGGCCGCCCGAGGAGGTCCTGCGCCGGCGGGTCGGTGACCTCGACTGCGAGGCGTTGCGCTGGCCGCTGCCACTCTGGCCGGACCTGCGGTTCGAGGCGCTGACCGGGCCCGGCGGGCAGGTCTGGAACGAGTGGCTGGTGCGGGCTCCGGGCGCAACCGGCCCGGAGCTGCGGACGACCGACGATCTGCGGCCGTGGTGCTGCACGGTGGACGAGGTGGCGCGGGCCTTCGCCCCGGCCACCCCGATGGAGGGCTCGGCGCCCACCCGCTGGGGTCTCGCCTTCACCGCACCGGACGGCTCGGGCCGACGCGCCCGCCATGTCGCGGAGTTCACCTGGGGACTGCTCCAGCGCCTGGATCCCTGACGCGGCGACGGGTGCGGGGGCGATCCGTGCGGCCGCCGGCGGTTCACTGACCGCCGGCCGTCACCGCCGCCTCAGGCCCGCCCTCGCCGGTTCGCTCAAGGCAATCCCGCCGGTTCGCCCGCCCGGCCGGCGGTTCGCTCAGTGGTGTCCTGCCGCTTCACCCGCCCGGTCGCCGGTTCACTCAGCACCCTCCGCCCGGTTCGCTCAGCGCCGCCCCGCCGCTTCACCCACCCGGTCGCCGGTTCACTCAGCACCCTCCGCCCGGTTCGCTCAGCGCCGCCCCGCCGTTTCGCCCGCCCGGCCGGCGGCGGACCGCACCTCCTCCGCGGCGTCCTTGCCGAGGGCCACCCGGACCAGCGCTGCCGCGAGCCGCGGCAGGTCCTCCTCGTCGACGAGGGCGGAGAGCTCCTGCGCCGAGGCCGGCAGGCCGATGCGCCGGGCCCCGTCCAGCGCCTTGCGGTCGAGATAGGGCCGGAACTCCGGCCAGACGGCCTGTGCCTCGCGCAGGAAGATGTGGACCCCGGTGGGGCCGATCCCCGGGACCTCCCGCAGCCGCCGGGCGGGGTCCGCGCCGTCGCGTCCGCCGCTACCCTCGCGCAACCGCCGCAGGTCACCGCCGTACTCCCGGAGCAGCAGGTCGGCGCCGTCGCCGAGCTGGGTGGCGGTCCGTTCGTCGTAGCGCCGGTACCCGCCGTCGCCGAGCGCGTCGACCCGCTGCTGCCAGGTGGCCCGCGCCATCGCCCGGGGGCTGCGCATCCCGGCGGCGAACAGCGCACGGGCCGCCGACACGGCAGTCTCCGCCCGGATGCGCGCGCTGAGCAGCAGCGACAGCACCAGCAGCTGGTAGAGCGGGGCCGGGGTGTTCCGCAGCGAGATCCCGGCCTCCGCCGCGTAGGTCCGTCCGCACCGGTCGAGCAGCGCCCGCACCAGGTCGTCGTACTGGTCGCGCATCGCGCCTCACCTGCCCTTCCGGGGTGCGCCCCACCTGCCGTCCGGGGTGGGCCTGACCTGCCCTTCCGGGGTCTCACCTGACCGTTCGGGATGGCCCGGCGAGCCGCAAGGCCCGGTCCCTCGGGTGCCCCGCGCACGGGGCACTCATGCGGACCGTCCGCCTCCACGCCCCTCCCGGGAACACCGCCCCCGCGCCCCCGGGACACCGGGCACGCACCTCCGGGGAGGGCAGCCCCGCACCCTCCGGAGACGGCGGCCCGGCACCTCCAGGGACGGCAGCCCCGCACCTCCAGGGACGGCAGCCCCGCACCCTCAAGGACCGGAACACCGGCCCCGCGCCCTCAAGGGACCAGGGCGCAGGCCCCGCACCGGCGCCGCCGACCCGGTTTGTGACCCCCGCGGCAGGGAACCCGCCCGGAATGAGTGGCGACGCCCAGCCACGCGACGACTCCGGCCGGGACGGCTCAAGCCGCGACGGCTCCGGAGCGGCCCGGCGCACCGGACGCAACGAGAGCCGGGAGGAACGCGCCGACCGGCTGTGGCTGGAGCTGCTGCAAGAGGTGCGCGTCGCACAGACAGGTGTGCAGATTCTGCTCGCGTTCCTGCTCAGCGTGGCCTTCACCCCGCGCTTCGCGCAGCTCGGCAGCTTCGACAAGGGCATCTACGTCACCACCATCATGCTGGGCGCCGGAGCCACCGGGGCCCTGATCGCCCCCGTCTCCTTCCACCGCATCCTCACCGGCCACCGGCTCAAGACGGAGGCCGTCCAGTGGGCCTCGCGCTGCACCGTCACCGGGCTCGTGCTGCTGCTCGGCACGGTCAGCTGCGCTCTGCTGCTGATCCTGCGGGTGGCGGTGGACAACCAGCTCGCCGTCTGGCTGACGTTCGTGGCGCTGCTCTGGTTCGGCGTCTGCTGGTTCCTCCCGCCGGTGTGGCTGCGGCACCGCGAGCGGCGCAGCCGCTGAACCACGCCCGCCCGCACCGGACTTCCGCACCGAACTTCCGCACCGGACTTCCCGGAGGACACCATGGACCGTTCACCCGCACTGCTGGGGATCTACCTCAACGACCATCTGGGCGGCTCCACCGCGGGGGCCGAGCTCTCCCGGCGCATCGCCCGGGAACACCGCGGCGCGGCGCACGGCAACGAACTGCGGCGCATCGCCGACGAGATCGCGGAGGACCGGCGGGCGCTGCTCGGCATCATGGACCGGCTCGGCTTCCCCGCCCGCCGGTACAAGATCTACGGCGGCTGGGCCGCGGAGAAGGCGGGGCGGATCAAGCCGAACGGCCGGGTCCGCCGCCGCTCCGGCCTGAGCACGGTCATCGAACTCGAATCGCTGCGCCTGGGCGTCGAGGGGAAGGCGGCACTCTGGCGCGCCCTCCTCGGGGTGTCGGCACGGCATCCGGGCCTGGACACGGACCGGATCGAGCACTTGCTGCACCGGGCCGAGGACCAGTCGGAGACCCTGGAGAGCCTGCGACTGGCCGCCGCGTCACGCGTGTTCGACCCCAACCACTCCCCGGAGCGGACCGGCTGAACCGGGTTCGACACCGCCTTCTGTCGGCGATGGGCAACTGGCAGTGGCTATGCCCCTGCGATGACCTCCCTCCACACGTCGGGGCCGCGGGCTCAGAACTCGCCCTGCCGTATTCCTCAGGAGCATCGCTGAAGGGCAGCCGGACGAACTCCTCGGCCGAATCGATCAACTCTCGATCCCCGTCTTTCCACGGCGTTCCCAAAGTCACCCCAGCCGAAGGAACAGATCACCCGACGAGGCCGCACACGGTCCGCAGTTGGGCCATGCGGTCGAGGTCGAGTCGCACATCGAACTCGACCAGGTGTCCCAGTTCCGAGAATCCGAACACAGCTGTAGGGTCACCGACTGCCCGAGCCGCACCCTCCTCCCCGAAGCGAACACGCAGCCCATCCGTGTACAGGTGGACTCCACCCGCAGAGCCGTCTTGGATGGACTCGTCGTACGACATCAGTGGAACACCGGATTCCATGGCACCGGGCACGAGCAGCGGGGGGTCGCTGTCTTCCGGTCGGCCGACGTCGACCAGTACGAGTTCGACCACCTCACCGCTGTCGCGGTCCGTCTTCACCTCCACCAAGGATGCGCCAACATCCAGAACGACGGACTGCGGCGCCTCTCGAAGACGTGCGTAGCCCGGCCACTGAACGGTCAGAGGGACGCACTCGTCGATGTCAACGGTGTGTCCTGCGTGGGGCTGTGCACCACGGATCGTGAACGACACCGGCCCTCACAAGCCCGAGCCGACGCTGTCCATCGAGGAGTTCTCTCCGTGCGAGCGGAGGTGGGTCGGCGCGCAGCACTCGACCCGCACCCGCTGAGCCGTTCTCTCCGTGCGAGCGTGATGGGGCTCCTTGAAAATCCCCAACCCCCTGCTCGGGGGGCCATCAGACCTGCTCGACGGATCTCCCCACCCATTCCGGGCCTGTCCTGGTACGGGACACCAATAGCGAGGACCGCCCGATGGCCCGTCAGGATCTGGGTGGTGTGTAGTTGCATATGCCGTAGCGGCATGTGGTGTCGTCGAGGGCACCACAGCACGAAAGGCCCTGTCTGCGATGCACCCCTCCATCACGCCTCCCCGCGAGGTCAAGATCGGTGATGCCGCCGCCTTCGCCGGGACCACCCCGCGCGCCATTCGCCACTACCACCAGATCGGTCTGCTGCCGGAGCCCGGGCGAGGCGGAGACGGACGCCGCCGCTACGGCTACGACGACATGATCCGCCTGCTGTGGATCCGCAAGATGTCCGAGGCCGGCATCAGCCTGGACGACATGCGGGCCGCCTTCGACGAAGCCCGGGACGTTGAGGACGTCCTGGGCCGACTGGAGGAGACCCTGGCCGCCCAGGAGGCCGACATCAAGCGCCAGCGCGCGGCAGTCCAGCGCCTGCGGGTCGTGGGCAGCCCACTGGGCTTGCTCTCCCCCTTGGTCACGGACCGGCTCAGCCACCTGCCTTCTGACGCACTGCGCCCCTCCGACCTGGACGCCCTGCTGGTCACGGAACGGATCTTCGGGCCGCTGGGAGCCGCAATTCAGGCCGGCGTGTTCATCACCCTGGCCACCCACCCCGATCTACGGGCCGAGGCAGACCGCCTCGACGCGGCCGACGCCGCCCTCGATGACACCGTCGACCCCCACGACCCGCAGGTCGAGGAACTCGCCGCGCAGCACTGCGCCCACCACAAGGCCCTGCTCCAGGCCATTGAAGCGGCCGGACTGGACGCGGCCGAGGAGCAGCTCTTCGAGATCTGCGACGCCGAGGCGAGCGGTGAGGAGGACGCCCGGATGAGCGCCTTCGAAGCGGTCACCAAGATGCCCTACGGCTTCTCCGCGGCCCGGACGCGGTGCATGGAACTCACGGCACAGCTCCTTGACGGGGACCTCTCCGCAGGCAGCTGATCGCGTGCGCATCCACGGCGATCTCGAACTGGTGCCGGCGGATCTACAGGTGGCTCGCGCACGGCGTCATCCCCCGCCTCGGCTGGGGCGCCGACAAAACGGCGTACTCCTCGGGTTCGAGGAACACCTCGTCGTCCTCGGTGTCGTTGCCCTTGGGGAGTCGAGTGTGCGCGCACGGGTTCGAATCCCGGGGCGCCGGATCGGCGTCCACGGCCGACTGGAGGATGCTGAAGAGCAGGCCGTGGAGGTTGGCTACGGTCTTCGGCGCGTACGCCCGGCGCGCGGTCTCCGGAGGGTGAAGGGGGCCGGGCCTGCCGTTGTGGAGGTCCAGGATCCACTGGCTCACGTGATCGCGAGTGAGCCTGCTCCCGCGATCGGAGACCGACAGTTCTCCGAACCACGGAGTCATGTGGTTATCGATGAACTTCGTGCAGTTGGTTCGAGTGTGGTCGGAGATGTCGGTCAGCAGCCCTACGTAAAACGCGCACCTCAACCAGAGCCCCTGGGGGAGGCTGGCTTCCCCCAGGGGCGGTACCCACTTGGCACAGTGGGCAGACGGGCCCTCAGCGGCTGGCCGCAGGGGCCGCCGATCACTGCGACCGACTGTTGCGTGTGCTGGTTCTCTCCGCGCGGTCGAAGGCCAATCGGCGCCTGACGTCCGTATCTTCAGGGGTGAGTCCGATCGAGGCGGTTTCACCATTCCCGCGAGGGCCAACTCGACATAAAATCAGGGGACTTGCATAGTCGGGAGAATCAGGAGCCCGCGTGGAGATTGTTGTCCTGGCTGTGTGTGCCGCGGCCGCATACGGACTTTTCCTGAAGACCCGAACCGTGCTCCACGCCTGGCGGCTCCCCGCCCTGTCCATCAGCATGGATCGGCTGGACGTCTACCAGAAGCAGGCGTTCCAGGAGATCTGCCGAAGATCTCCGAGCCTCGGCACCCGAGTCCGCCTGGCACCTTACTTCGATGAGCGGCACTGGAACCGCGCCGACGCCCTGCTCGTCCTCGCGGAACCCGTCAAACACAAACTCGTACGCATCGAGGGATGGAAGTTCGGTTCCTACGCCCTCACTCGCAAGGGCTGGCGCGAGTACCGGAAGCACTTCATGTGGACAGGGATCAGTGACGAATCCATGCACATAACGGCCTCAGCGGGCGGCTTCGCGGCAGTCAACGTCAACAGCCCTCACGGGGTGGCCCAGAGCAGCGGGCGGGACAGCAGCGCCGACCTGTCCGGCATCTCGTATCACCAGCTGGCCACTGCCCTCACGGCCGACTCGGAAGGTGCCCAGCCCGAGGAGGCGGTCAGGGCACGGGAGTATGCCGAAGACCTGACGGACGCGGCCGGTGCGCAGGACACCGACCGGGCCAACCGTGTCCTCAGTCGCGTCAACGCCCTTCTTGCGACTGCGAGTTCCGCCTTTACCCTGACCAGGAACCTGCTGCCGCCCGGCAACTGAGCCCGGACCCACCTCGCACCGCTCGGCTTCCGGAGGTCGGTGACGGCCGAATCAGAAGCTACGTCAAGCACCCCAGCCATTGAGATGCGTCCCGCCCGGAATCGGGGTACTGGTGGGCTCGCGTCATCAACTATCGCTGGTTCCGCTGGGGACCCAGCCTGCTAGTGAAACCGGTTTTAGCGGTAGGGCTCAGCGCTCTCCAGTTACCGGCCGCCGAGGCGGCCGACCTGCCAGTGCCCCCGGCCCGTGACGTCCACGAACCATCGCGTGAGCGACCAGCACGTCCAGGACGGCCGCCATCCGCCCGGTGTCCCCGGCACCGGGGACGGCCTCACCCAGACGCTCCACGATCGCCGTACGGGTCAGGGGCTCCCGGGACTTGCCCAGCGTCCGGGCGACCGGTGCAGCAGCGTGTCGCCGGGCGTCCCCAGCTCCGCCTGCCCCCACCGGTCCTCGCCGCGGGTGTGTCGATCGGCGTGTGCGGCCATCCGCGTCGAGACGCGCTCCAACATCACCGGCCACACCGGCTGCCGCTGCGAGGGGACTCGCGGGCGCTTCTGCTGTCGCCAGTACAGCGCCCCGCCCACCGCCCCGGCCGCCACCGCTGCGGCCGCCAGACGCTTCGGGCTGCTCTGCCGGATCACCCCTTTGACCAGGTGCTCCGTGATACTCAGGAAGACGCTGGCCTGCCGTTCCAGGTCGATCATCTTGCCCTCTGTCACCCCCATGTCCCCCAAGGCCGAGCGAGGTCGGCCTTCTTGGTGGTTTGTGTCGGCCCCCGTTGGGGGGGTTCTCTCCGCGCAGGCGGAGGTCAGCCGAACCGGACCTCGCCCAGCGCGCTTATGCCGCCGTTCTCTCCGCGCAGGCGGAGGTCAACCTCAGGTGGTCGGGCACGTCCTCGGTGAGGCGACGTTCTCTCCGCGCGAGCAGAGGCCAGCCGCGATCACACGTACCACCGTGGCCTACTCGCAGTTCCCAACGGCCCCGGGGAGCGGCGGGCGTGCGCCCTGCAGCCACCGGGCAGCCATGACCCGCGCAGGCGTCAGCTCTCGTGCCAAGAGTTTGGAATGGGGCGGTCAGGCGTCCTCGTACGCCCAGGCCCGTCCGGTCTGCCGGTACTCCCCCACGGGGATCGGGGCGAGGCCGGTCCGCATGCGGGCGGTGTACAGCAGGCCGTCGAGGTGGTCGACCTCGTGGCCGATGAGGCGGGCGGGTCCGCGTTCGTAGACGGTGGTGACCGTCTCGCCAGTCAGGGCGACGGTCTCGACGGTGATCCTCAGGGGCCGGGGGACGAGGCCGCGGACGTCGAAGAAGCTGAGGCAGCCCTCGTACTGCTCGTCCATCTCGGAGGAGCGGTCTGTGATCTTCGGGTTGAGCAGGACGATGGGAGGCGCGTCGCCCGGTGGCTGGACGATGGCTGCCGCGCGGCCGATGTTGATCTGTGGGGCGGCGATGCCCATTCCCTTGGCGAAGGGGTGGACCTGGCCGATCCGTGCCATGGCGGCGAACAGCTCGTCGGTGATGCGTTCGGCTTCGTCACGCTCGGCCGGCAGGTCGAAGGCTCGGGCTGGTTCGGCGAGGATGCCGGCGTCGTGCTGGACGACTCCAAGGTCTCGCATGCGCTGGCTGGGCCGCACGTCAGTCACCTGAACTCCTCATTCTTCATGTCGCGTTCGGGACGCGCCCGGAACCGCCACTCAAGACGGTACCGAGCGTGGAGAGCGGGTGAGGTCGTGATCCATGTGAACCGCCGTAGCTCACCGTTGTCGCTGCGGACGGGCGGAGTGCGCAGCGGTGAGGCTTCGGCCGTCATCGAGGTCTCGGTGCCCCAGACCACCGGGTCGAGGGCGGCGGGAAAGGCGAGCTGGACTTCGAGCTGTTCGGTGGGCAGGCGGACGGCCCGCTGGAACCAGTTGCCCCACTTGTCGTCGCCGACGGTGTAGGCGTACTCGATCCACACGCACTCGCGCGGGTAGAGACGGAAGCGGCCGTCTTCGTTGTCGAACAGCAGCCAGAGCTCTTTGAAGGCGTCGCGGTCGTGCTTGGCCTGCCAGCGCATCGGCTCGCCGCGGCAAGTGGCCGTGAGGTCGAGTTCATCCCAGGTCAGCGGATGGGCTCGGTAGTGCGCGTTGGACCGTTCCGGGTCGCCGGGGTAGCGGTCAACGGAGATGCGAATCAGGTAGCGGGTCACCGGTTCGGTACCGGTGTTCCGCAGCAGCCGGCGCATGGTGAGGCGGTAGGAGCGGCCGTCGTACTGGAGGCGGGCGGCGTCGTGCTCGACCATGAGGGCGGAGCCGGTGGCGTACGGCTGTTCGGGCCTGCGCGGGGCCGGCTGCGCCGCGGACGGCCGCCGGTTCCAGATGCGAGCCTGCTCGTAGTCGCACCACCGCCGCCAGATGGCCTTCCCGGCGTTGAGGGCCTTGTCGGCGAGCCGGGCGAACTCCTCGCTGGGCTTGTGACGGCCGGACTCCATGTGGCTGACGTACGACGGGTCGAAGCCCATCGCCTGGGCCAGTGCCCGCTTGGACATGCCCCGCACTTCCCGCCACCGTGCCACCTCGGCCGCAAAGTCCTCAGCCGCCTGCTCGGCGGTGGTCTCCTCGCTGCGCCCGTCCATCGAAGCCCCACCCCGTGTCATCTTCAGTGAGCATGAATGAACCGTGAGTGATCCCAGTTCATCATCCCGTCACGGTGTGCGCCGCCGCTTTCCTTCCCTCACCGCCCCGGATCGACCTGTCCGGGCACTTGAGGAGGCGACGCCCCATGCGTGTGCTGTATCTGCTGAACATCTCCAACCCCGACCGGCTGTCCGCTGATTCAGGATGGATCTTCGCGGACCTGCTTGCTCCGGCTCTGGCGGATGCCGGGGCCGAGGTGGCCGTCGCGGCTCCGGCGCCGGCGGGGGATACCCGCTGCGGCTTTCACCGCACGCGGACGCCGGGGACGAAGTACCGAGCCCGGTTCTCGGCGGACATCGACGAGCTGGTGGCACTGATCCGGACTGAGCGGCCGGATGTGGTGGTGGCCAACCAGATCGAGGAGGCCCCGGCGGTCCGCACGGCCCTGCTGGAGGCCGGATCGGATGCGCTGCTGGCCGGGTATTGCCACTACCTGCCGTTCTCCTTCAGCGAGGGCGACCAGATCCTGCTGGATCCGTCCCTGAACGATGCCGGGCTCGGCAGGCCGGTGCTGCTGGCGTTCGCCGCCGGCCTGGCCGCGTGCGACCGGGTGATGGTGCACTCGGCCACGGCCGCCTCCTGGGTTTCGGCGTTGGCCGCCCGGTTGGCCATGGACCTGGGTGACCGTCTGCGGGTGGTGGCCGCCCCGCGGGATGAGCGCCTGGTGCGCGACCCGGCCACCACCCGGGCCGCCGCCTCCGGTCCCGGCGGGGCGATCGGCGTCTACAACCACCGCTTGTACGCGCACTACGGCAGCGAGCAGTTTGTCGACCTGGCCCGTCACCTGGTGTCCTCCGGAACCCTCCGGCTGCGGGTGATGGACCTGTTCGGCCGGCGTCGGGCCGAACGGCAGAGCCTGGACGACAGCCCCGAGAAGATGCGCGAGAGGCTGGCCGCACTGCCGCACGTGCAGGTCGTCTCCGACCGAGGTGACCGCGTCCGCTACAAGAGCCTGCTGGCCGGAGCCTGCTTCGGCATCGCCCCGTTCCGCCCCGGCTGCCCCTGGTCGATGAGCGTGATCGACTGCCAGGGCATGGGCCTGCCGGTCATCTCCCCGCGTCTGGGCTGGCTCGCCGAGCACATCGACCCCGAGCTGTGCTTCACCACCCCGGCCGAGGCCTTCGCCGTGGCCGAACGCCTGGCCACCGACGCCGAGTTCCACGCCGTGCACGCCAAGCGGGCCCACGCCTCCACCGCCGACTTCACCCCCACCCTGGTCGCCGCCCGCTACCTGGAGGCCATCTCGTGACAAGCTTCGACGCCGTCTTCCTGTCCTACGACGAGCCGATGGCCGACTCCCTCCACTCCCGGCTGCAGCGGACGCTGTGCGGCACGGTCAAGCGACTGCACGGGGTTCATGGGATGCGCAGGGCCTACCGGCTGTGCGCCGAACTCGTGGACCGCGAGCAGTTCTTCCTCGCCGACGGCGACTTCGCCATCGACCCCACCTTCGACCCGGCCGCCGTCGAGCCGCTGGCCGAGGGGCTGTCCATGCGGGTGTGGCGGGCGGTCAACCCGGTCAACGGCCTGACCTACGGCTACGGCGGGCTCAAACTGATCCGCCGCAGCGCCCTGCGCGAGATGGGCGAGGCCGTGGACGTCCTGGCCGCCCTGCCCGGCCGGATCGAGTTCACCCAGGAGACCGCGGGGATCACGCGATTCAATCAGAGCCCCTTCCACGCCTGGAAGGCCGGTTTCCGGGAGTGCGCGATGCTCGCCCGCGGCAGCGAGTACGGCATGGCCGACGACGACGCCCGGCAGCGGGTGGAGGCCTGGACAGCCAGCCGCAGCGGCGAGTTCGCCGCCTACGCCGCCGCCGGAGCCCATGAGGGCATCACCTTCGCCCGAGACGCCGCCCGGGGCACGGCGCGGTTCGGTCTGCTGAACGACCCTGCCTGGCTGCGCCGGCAGTTCACGGCCGCACACGGCGACCAGGCGGTGGCCGGATGAGCGGCAGCGGCCCTCTCGTGCTGATCGAGCCGAACGCTCACCGGCTCGGCGGGCACTACCAGACCACCTTGGCCGCCCTCGCCACCGCCAGGCCGGGAAGCGTCGTCATCACTCCGTCCGGGCTGGCCGCCGACCCGGCGCCGCTCCGAGCGGCCGGCACCCGGCTGGTCAGCGGCGCCCGCGGCCCGATGGCTGCCGTACTACTGGCCGCCGCCCGGGGAGCCTTGGCCGTATCGAGAGCCGGGCAGCGCGCGTTCGCCTCGCGACGGTGGCCGCTTGCCCTACGCCGGGCACCGCACCAGGTCACGCTCGTCGCCCGGTGCCTGACCGAGGCCGCGTGCCTGCATACCGCCCGTAGGCTCGTACGAGACCCTGCGAGCGTGGTGGTGCTCACTGCCAGCGAGGCCCTGCACGGAGCAGCCGCCCTCCTGGGCGGCCAGCCGCACCTCCGGTTCGTCCACGAGCAGGTCACCACCGAGGACACCCCGGTCCGGCTGCTCGGTCGCCTCGCCCAGCGCGGCGAGAAGCGGGTGATGGCGCTGTATCCCACGGCGGCCGTGCGGGAGGAACACGCCGCTGCCTTCCCCCGCCTGCCCGGCATGGTGCGAGCCTTCGCGGTCGACGACGGCAGTCGGCTCACCGACGCCGAACGGACCGCCGCCCGTGAGGCCTTCGGTATTCCCAGCAACGCGGTGGCAGTGTCCGTGGTCGGCTCCTGGTGGCCTTGCAAGGACATCGCCACCATCGACGCCGCGCTTCCCCGCGTGCGCACACCGCTGCACCTCCTGGTCCTCACCGGCAGCCCGCTGGACGAAGCCGTGCTGCATCGATGGCAGTCCCTGCCGCGGATCCGCGCCCACATCGTGCGCGGACCAGTCGCCGAGACGGACCTGCGGCGCATCTACGCAGCCTCCAGCGCCGTGCTGGTCGCCCGCCGGCCCGGGGAGGGAAAGGAGTCCGGGCTCGCCATGGACGCCGCCCGCCACGGCGTGCCACTCCTCGTCTCCGACCATGACCCGCATCTGACTGCACAGCTGGCCGGACGGTCCTGGGCGAGAGTGTTCCCCGCCGGTGACCCGGCCGGACTCGCCGCAGCCTTCGACCGGCTCGCCACCAGGCCCCTCGCCACGCCGGCACCTGGCGACGGCCGTGTGCTGGGCATGGCTCCGGCTGCCGAGCAGGCCGCCTTCCTCACCGACCTCTACCACGACCTGATCAAGGAGCGGCCGTGATTCCCGCACTGATCGCCGTAATCGGGCCCGTCGAACCGGACTTGCTGACTGCCTGGACCGCGCACTACCGGTCCCTGGGCATCGAGCGATTCCATATCGCCTTCCACTTCACCTCACATGTCCCCGACGGCCGTCAGGAAGAGCTGCTGGAGACCAGCCGTGCGCTGGGCCACGGCCCGTCCCACGTCAACACCGGCCCCTGGCATGAACGCATCCACTCTGACCTGCGCGACGCCCTGCGCCACGAGGCCGGGCCCGGCTGGCACCTGATCGCCGACTCCGACGAGTTCCACCACCACACCGAGCCCATCGACCGCGTGATCTCCACAGCGGAGGCGTCCGGCCGCACAGTCGTAGGCGGGCTGATGCTCGACCGCGTCTCTCCCGACGGACGCCTCAGCCCCTGGCAGCCCCATAACGGCCTGGACCGTGCCTTCCCGCTCGGCGGCCACCTCACCCACCGGCTCCTCCACGGAGACCCCCGCAAGATCGTCCTCGCCAGCTCGCAGGTAGCTCTCGCACCCGGAAATCACCGCGCACCCGGCCACAAGCCCGCCCCGGACTCCCTGGCCTGCGTGCACCACTTCAAATGGCGCTCGGGCGTCGCGGATGACCTGCGACAGCGAGTGGCGAAGTTCAGCTCGGGCGAATGGACCGAGGACACCTCGGCCGTCCGTACAGAGGCCGGACGTCTGCTGGACCACATCGACCAACATGGTGGCCGCATCAACGTCGCCGACCCCAGCCTCCGCTTCCGCAACGTCACCCTCGACCGGATGCCGGACGGCTGGGCAGCCGAGGCTGGCTCGATCGTCACCCGCTGGCGCCCGCCCGGCCTGGCCGAAAACCAGCGCAGCTAGGCCAAACCCGCGAGAATGGGGGCGCTGCGAACGACCGAGAGGGGGAGAGCCGACGTGGCTGCCGACACACCGCAGGCGGTGCTCCTGGTGGGCATCACCGGCTCCGGCAAGACCACCCTCGCCCAGGCCCTCGCCCGCCATGGCGTGGTCCGCCTGTCCGTGGACGAGGAGGTCCACCGCCTCCACGGCCGATACGGCGTGAACTACCCCGAACATTCCTACTTCGAGCGCGAGCGGCCCGTGGTCGAGGCGACCCGGGCACGCTTCGTCAGAGAACTGGAGGCGGGGAACGACGTCGTCCTGGACCACGGGCTGTGGCGTCGCGCCGAGCGCGACGCCTGGCGGCACGCTGCCCGCGAAGCGGGCGGCCACCCCCTGGTCGTCTACCTCCCTGCCGAACGCGACGAGCTGCTGCGCCGCCTGGCCGGCCGCAACGAGCGCGAGGATGCCAACGCCCTGACCGTCACCCCTGAAGCCCTCGACGACTTCTTCGCCCGCTTCGATACGCCCGCCGAGGACGAGCAGGTGATCGTCTACAGCGGAGACGTCGACGCGCTCATGACGACGCTCCGTGACGCTCGCCGGGGCTGAGCCCGTCACCTCACATGGCCGCCGAAGGGTCCTCTCCTCCTCTGAGACGGGGACCTGGGCAGTCGGGGGCGGCGATGCCAAGTGCGTCAAATGTGCCGGGCGTTGCTCGATGGTTCGGCCGGCGGCCGACTTGAAGATCCCGAAGAGCGACGCTATCGCTGGCGCATCGTCAAGTTCATGCGCCAGTACGCTGCGGCCATCAGAATGCGGTCGCACCCGGAGGGCCGTCCTTGGCGCAGGCAGATCACGAAATGGCAAAGGCCCATCATTACCGCAGGTCGGGAAGGGTTCTCTCCGCGCGAGCGGAGGTGGGTCGTACAGGTGCATGCCGCCCGAGGGGGTCAGCACGTTCTCTCCGCGCGAGCGGAGGTGGGTCGGTGTATTCCTCCGCCGCCTGCCCGTCTCTGACGTTCTCTCCGCGCGAGCGGAGGTGGGTCATCAGGCCCGATCAGGTCACCTGATCGCGCAGGCGCACGCCTTCCCCCGCAACGTCGACGTCCGCAACGGCGCCCACGTCGCCACCCGGGCCGCAGGCTCCACCGACAGCTGGTTCCACGCCACGGCTGCCGTCGTCGGGTGGCCCACCACGCCCGTGGGCCCCGACTTCCTGTCGCCCCTGCTCATCGGGATGCCCGACGTGATCCGCACCATCTCCATCACGCAGCAACTGGAGCCCAACGACAAGGCCGTGGAACGGATGCTCGCGGAGGACACGAACAACCAGGCGGAGATGGACCGCGACCGTAGGCACGGAAAGAACATCGACCCGCGCGACCAGATTGCCGCGAGCGCCACCGGATCACGGGGCATGGCCCTGGCCTCCTCCGGCGCGGCCGGCTCCGCCGTCGTCGGCTACATCACCATCTCCTCCCGCAGCGCCGAGGAGCTGGAGCGCTCGAAGCGGACGACCGCTTCCCGTGCCCGCAATGCCCGCCTCCGGATCGAATGGCTCGACCTCGAACACGCTCGCGCCTTCGCCACGACCCTCCCCCTCGCCGGAGGCATCAAGTGACTGACCTGCTCGACCTCGCCCCGCTGTCCCCGATGCACGAGACGGTGCGGCGCCCGCTCTATACGGAGACGACCACCAGCCAAGCCCTGTATCTGCCCATCGCGCCACCGACCCTCGGCTCCGCGGGCGCGATCATCGGCCGGGAGCTGTACTCCGGCAAGGCCTTCATCTACTGCCCGTTCTCGGCGTTCGGCGACGGCCTGCCCGGCGGGAACATGATCGTGATGGGCGACACCGGCCGGGGGAAGTCGGCGCTCACCAAGACGTACACGGCGCGACAGATCCGTCTCGGCCGTCAGGTGGTCGTGCTCGACACCAAAGAACAGAAGGAGCGGGAAGAGGGCGAGTGGGCCGCGCTCGGCCGCTCGCTGACCGGCAAGACCCCGGTCAAGTTCGCCCCGGGCGGCGGTCGCGGTGCCTCGTGCATCAACCCGATGGACCCCGCCATCGCGGGCAAGCGGCAGATCGAGCTGGTGCGGACGATCGTGGAACTCGGCCTCGGCAAGTCCCTGAACGAGTTCGCCGGCTCCGCGCTGCGCATCGCGATCCGCCGGGCCCACCAACGGGCGGGCGACCTCGGCCGCACGCCAGTCCTCGCGGACGTCGCCGCCGCACTCCGGTCTCCGGAGGAGTCCGACGCCACGGACAAGCAGCGGACCCGGGACGAACTCCTCGGTGACGGTCTGGAGGCGTCCTATGTACTGGACCGGCTCTGCGGGACCGAACAGGACGCGACCGGCGACCTCACCGGCATGCTCGACGGACCGACGAGCCTCGGTGTGGACCTCGACGCCGACATGATCGTCTTCGACCTGACGAAGGTGCCGTCCGGCGGTGTCGCCATGACGATCCTCGTCGCTGTCATCAGCGTCTTCCTCGAAGAGGTCTGGCTGCGCCCGCTGTGCGAGTGCGGGACGGAACCGGGACAGCACGACCGCGTCGTGCTCGATGCGAACTCCGGAGCCTGGGAACTGGGGCCGAACCCCGAAACGGGCTGCCGCCGCTACACCCAGCGCAAGCGCATCCTCGTCTGCGAGGAAGCGTGGCACATCCTCGGGACTCCTCAACTCGCAGCGCTTCTGGAGAAGTTCCTGAAATTCGCTCGGGGCTACGGGCTGAGCTGCATCTTCATCGTCCACCACCTGTCGGACATCGATGACAGCCCGGAGACCCAAGCAGCCCTGACGATGGCGGACACCATCGTCATCTACTCGCAGAAGAAATCGGAGGCAGAGGCGACGGTGTCCCGGCTGGGCCTGCCGTCCTGGACGGCGGAGCACATCATGCGGCTGCGCCGCGGGATCGCGCTGTGGAAGGTCGGCGACGTCATCTACCCCGGTGTCCAACACCTCCTGGTCGAAGCCGAGCAGCACCTCTGCTTCTCCTCCGGCTCGATGACCGACCTCACCAGCACCTCCCCGGACGCCGAATGACCAGCCCCCGGCTCTCCGCCACCGACCTTTCCCCCGCAGATTCGGAGCGCGTCCCCTCCATGACGATCAACCTCGAGACCACCTTCCCCACCGACGAGCACGCGGCGCGACAGGACATCGACCATCTGCACGCCGATGCCCTCGAACTCGCCCGGCGCACCAAAGCACTGGCCACGGCCCTGGACCACGGCGACTACTCCGCCGCCGGTGGCCGCGTGCGCACGGCCGTATCGCACATCTGGCGGGCTGCGGAGGACCTGCACAGCGCCTTCCACACAGCTCCGCCGCGCTGCGCCGGGCCCCACGCGTCCCTCTCCCGGCTGTGCGGCCGACGGATGCGCTACCTCGCGGCCCGCGTCGCCCGGAGGGCCGAGTAGTGGACTTCCTGCCGAGCACCATCTCCCTTGCCCTGTACGCCCTGACCGCCATGAGCGCGGTGGCCCTGGTGACGGTCTGGGTCCTGACGAACCGGGGCCGACGCAACGCCGGGTTCGCTACGAAGGCCCACCTCAAGCGCCACATGTCGGCCAAGGCCGTCGTGAGAGCTACGGAGATCCGGCCCTCCCTCGCGCGCGACGCAGACCACCCCGCCCGCACGTCAACGGTGAGCTTCGCGAAGAACCGCTCCGCCGGATCCTGACCCGCCCACTCACCTCGTATCTTCCCCGGAGCACGTCATGCGCCACCCCCTCGATCCTCACGACTTCGGCTACTCGCTGGGGACCTCGCAACGTCCGAAGGGCGTAGAGCTGTGGTCCCGCGCGGACAAGGCGTGCCGGGTCATCGGCCCCATGGGCAGCGGAAAGACTCTGCGCTTCTTCGCTCCCACCATCCGCAACTGGACCGGGCCGGTCCTCGCCACCTCGACCAAGCCTGACCTGGTCGAACTGGCCCTGGATGCACGTCGGCGCGACGGCCGCCCGGTCATGGTCTTCGACCCTCAGAACATCGCCCCCTCCCTGCCGCGGTTCCGTTGGACGCCGATCACAGGCGCGTCCGAAACGGAAGTCGCGATGATGAGGGCCAAGGCGTTCGTCGCCGGCTCCCGGATCCCGGGGTCCGCGGCGCAGTCCAGCGAAGGCAGCGCCTTCTACAAGGGCCAGGCATCCAAGATCCTCGCCGCGTTCTTCCACGCTGCCGCCCTCGACGGCGCTGACCTGGACTGGGTGCTGAAGTGGGCCCGCAAGCTCACCGACCCCGCTCCGCTCGGCATCCTCAACGCCCACCCCGGCGCCGGCCCCGGCTGGGCGGACATGCTCCGAACCGCGACCACAGGCGACAGCCGTACCGTCGGCAACACCGCCTCGACGCTCGATGCAGCGCTCGAACCTCTGATGCACCAGTCGGTGATCCGCGCGCTCCAAGGCGACGGAGAGAGCCCTACGGACTTCCGCGAATTCCTCGACGCACAAGGCACCATCTTCCTGCTGGGCAAGGGCTCGGAGGTGAACAGCGTCGCGCCGCTGACCACGGCGATAGCCGAGGACCTGCTGGACCTCGCCGAGGCCCACGCCATCGCGTCCCCGGCAGGGCGTCTCGACCCGCCCCTCCTGGCCGCCCTGGACGAGGCACCGAACATCGCGCCGATCCCCTCCCTTCGCCAACGCGTCGCCGACGGCCGAGGCCGCGGCATCACGGTGATCTACGGCCTTCAAGGATGGGCCTCCGCCCGCGCCCGCTTCGGCGAGGACACCGCGAACGAGCTGGCGTCGTTCACCAACCACGTCGTGGTCTTCGGCGGAGCGAAGGACCCTGCCTTCCTCAAGGACACGTCCGACCTGTGCGGCCAGGTCGAGCGCGCGCGCACCACGAAGACCACGACCGGAGGAGACCGCGGCGGACACTCGACCGCCACGCACATGGCACTGGAACCGGTCCTGCGCCCAGACGAGATCCGGGCTCTGCCCGAGGGCCACGCCCTGGTGCTCGCGGACAACCTCCCTCCTGTCGTCACCCGCCTCGACGGATTGCGCGAAGCGGCTGGGAGCAGGTAGCGGCTCGAACCGTGCTCCGCGATCTCGGCTGGAAGCGGGCTGAGGAACTGCACGCTCTCGTACCGCCGGAGGACGTGCCGGAGGTCGACGCCGAGTTTCAGGCAGTGGAGGAACTGCACCTGCACGGTCACCGCACCGGGTACGCGGTGGGACCGTACGGAACGATGCGGCTGACTCTGGACGGCGCGGAGCAGGTGCTCACGAAGGTCGCCGCGCGGGAGACTTCCGAGGCTCGACCTGACATGACCACTCAAAAATGATCAACCCGCAAGGCAACAAGAGGGGCCCACTGCGGAACGCGCAAAGAGGGTGATCACCACAAGACGGCAACGGCGAAGGTGGTGTCGGCGGCCATCCCGCCCACAACGTCCGCGAGTCACGCGTGCGCCCGGACCACGGCTCAGGCGGGTCAGTGCACCCGGCGGTCCTCCAGCGGGGCCGCGGTCAAGAAGTCGTCAGCGGGCTGCGGGAGATGCGGAGTGTGGTTGACCAGCCGGGCGGAGTTGGCGACAACGGCGATGCTGCTGGTGTTGTGGAGCAGGGCCGCGAGGACGGGATTGATGGAGCCGCCGGCGCCGGCGACCAGGCCCATCAGGTTGACGCCGATGGCGAGTCCGTAGTTCTGGCGGACGACGCGCAGGGTGTGGCGGCTGAGTTCGACGACGGCGGCGACCTGTCGCAGGTCGTCTCCCGGCAGCGCGATATCGGCGGTCTCCAGGGCGACATGAGAGGAGTGGGCTCCCATGGCGATCCCGACGTCGGCGAGGGCCAGGGCGGGGGCGTCGTTGGTGCCGTCGCCGACCATGGCGACCGTGTGGCCCTCGGTCTGCAGATCGCGGATCAGCTGGAGCTTCGCTTCGGGCAGGGCATGGGCGTGCACCTCGGTGATGCCCAGCCGGTCGGCGACTACCTGGGCGGTCTCGGGTGCGTCGCCGGTCAGCAGCACGAGACGGGAAACCCCCAGTTCTCTGAGCTGTTGGATGACGGTGCCGGCCCCGGACCGTACGGCGTCGGAGACGCCGAGCAGACCGATCAGCTCGTCGTCGTGCGCGATGCAGATGACGGTCTCGCCGTTGCCGCGCAACCGCTCGGTCCAGCCCTGGGCTTCCTCGGTCAGCTCGACGCCGTGCTGTCGCAGCAGTGCGGGACTGCCGACCAGCAGCCGGGTGCCGTCGAGCTCTGCGCGCATGCCCATGCCGAGGACCACTTCGCATGCCTGGTGGATGGGGGCGTGCAGATGCTGCTCCTCGGTGTGCTCGACGATGGCCTGGGCGAGGGGATGCCGGGCGTGCAGCTCTCCTGAAGCGGCCAGGCTGAGGACCTCGTTGGCGGTGAAGTTCTCGCTGAGTGAGACCACGCTGGTGACCAGCGGCCGACCGAAGGTGAGGGTGCCGGTCTTGTCGAAGACGACGGCGCTGACCCGCCCGACGCCCTCCAGGTGGGTGCCGCCCTTGATGAGGGTGCCGCGCCGCGCGCCGTTGCCGATGGCGGCGCTGATGGCGGTGGGCGTGGCCAGGCCTGCCGCGCAGGGGCATGCGATCAGCAGCATGGTCATGGCGCGGCGGGCGTCGCGGGTGACGGCGTACGTCAGAGCGGCAAGGCCGAAGGAGACGGGGACGAAGCGCTGGGTGAAGCGGGTGGCGACGGTCTGGATCGGCGCCCGGTCGGACTGTGCTTCCTCGACCCGGCTGATGATCCGGCCGACCGTGGTGTCCCGTCCGACGGCGGTGGCACGGACGGCGAGTGAGCCGGAGGTGATGATGGTCCCGGCGTAGACCTCGGCGCCGGCGTGTGCGTAGACGGGCAGCGCCTCGCCGGTGATCGCGGCCTGGTCGACGAGGGCTTCGCCACTGAGGACCTGCCCGTCCACCGGGATCCGGTGGTGCTCGTACACGGCGACCAGGTCGCCCGGCGCGATGTCTTCGAGCGCCACCTCGACCTCGACGCCTTCCTCCCGTACGAGCCAGACGCGCTCCTCGCCGATGGTGAGCAGTTCCTCGATCGCCCGGCGGGTGCGGCGCAGGGTCAGGGTCTGGAGGAATTCGCCGATGTTGAGCAGCCAGAGGACGGTGAGGGCGACGACGTTCTCGCGCAGTACGAGCGAGATGACGGTCGCCGCGGTGACAAGGGTGTCGGTTCCGGGGTGGCTTCGGCCGCGCAGGGAGCGCAGGGCGCCGCGGAAGAAGGGCAGGCCGGTGAAGAGGGTGATGGCGCCGAGGAAGCCGGAGGATCCTGCGGTGATGCGGGGGCGCCTGAGCAGTCGGCGCAGTGCTACGAGTGCGAGGACCGCGCCGCCGACGACCAGCCGGGCCAGCTCGCCGGTGGAGGAGTCGGGTGTGGAGCGGGTGGGCTTGGCGGGCGCGGAGGGGGGCGGGGCCTCTTCGAGTGCGGCTACCAGACGGTCCACGTCGAGGCGGTCCGGCGCCATCCAGATCACCACGCTGCCGGTGCGGGGGAAGATCCTCAGGGCGCGGAAGCCGCTGATGCCCGTCAGGCGCTCATCGACCAGTCCGGCACTGCCCGGGCGGGCGCGTACCCAGGGAACGGTCAGCCGGGCCCGGCCGGCGGCCACGGAGCATACCGTCACGCCGGACATGGTCAGTGCTCATGCCCGTGGTCATGGTCCTCGGTGGCTACCGCGGAGGGCGGCGGGACTTCTTCGCCCAGAGACGTACGGGCCTCGGCGAGGACATCACCGGCCTTGAGCCGGGCCTCTTCCGCGGCCGAGGCCAGCCACCGGCCGGCCACGATTCCGCCGGCCAGGCCGCCGACGACAGCCTTGCGGGCGGCGGGCTTTGCCTCGGGGGCGCGCTTGGCGGCGCCTTTGACGATCAGGGCGCCCACCACTCCGGAGACCGCATAGTGAGCGAGCCGTCCGGCTGCGACGCCGACGAGTGCGACGGGGTGCATACGAACTCCTTCCGTCATGACCGGCTCCTTCAAGTGTGCGTCCGTACAGCGGTCCGGGGCGAGCCGAGCCGCGGGGCCGGCGTCCGCCGGGCACGCCGCGCCTCCGTCAGCCGACAGCCGAGGTAGATCAGGAACGAGAGGGTCGTGACGTACGGGCTGATGGGGACGCTGCTGCCGAGCGCGAGCAGAATTCCGCCCTCCATCGCGCACAGCGCGAAGACGACACTCAGCACGGGCAGCAGCACGGGAGAGGCCGTGACGCGCGCGGCGGCGGCCGCGGGGGTGACCAGGAGCGCGAGGACCAGCAACGCACCGACGATCTGCACGCACAGGGCGACCGCGAGGCCGAGGACCAGCATGAAGGCCAGGGACAGCGCGCGTACCGGGATGCCCCGTGCCTCGGCCACGTCCGGGTCGACGCCGGCGAAGGTCAACGGCCTCCAGACCATGGCGAGGGCCATCAGCACCACCACCGACGTACCGAGGAGCCAGGCCATCTGCGGAGTGTTGACGGCGATGATCTGGCCGGTCAGGAGGCCGAACTTGTTCGCCGCCCGCCCCTCGTACAGGGACAGGAACAGCACACCGAGGCCCAGTCCGAACGGCATGATGATGCCGATGACCGCGTTACGGTCGCGGGCACGGGCGCCGAGTACACCGATCGCTCCGGCTGCGATCAGGGATCCGGCGATGGACCCGGCGACGATGTTCACCCCGAGCAGCAGCGCGGCCGAGGCGCCGGCGAAGGACAGTTCACTGATGCCGTGCACGGCGAACGGCAGATCCCGCATGATCACAAATACCCCGACCAGCCCGCCGACCAGGCCCAGCAGCACCCCGGCGAGCAGCGAGTTCTGCACCAGGCCGAGCAACTCGCCGTAGTTGTCGAAGTTGAAGATCTGATGCCAGACGCTGGTGTCCTCCCCGCTCCGGGCGAGCAGCCCCACCCCGGTCCCTGTCACTGGTCTTCTCCCCCCTCCGCCCCATCGGCGTGGCTGTGGCCGGTGCCGGCATCCGGCGCCCCGACCACCACGATCCGGTCCCTGACGCGGACGACATCGACCTGCGTGCCGTAGAGATCCGACAGGGTGCCGGAGGTCATCACGTCCTCCGGCGGCCCGATCCTGTATCCGCCCCTGGCCAGATACAGGACGCGGTCCACCAGGCCCAGGACGGGGTTGATCTCGTGCGTGACGAAGACGACGGCGGTGGCCGTGGAGCGGCGCCGCTCTTCCACCAGGCCGGTGATGGTGCGCTGGTGGTGCAGGTCGAGGGAGAGCAGAGGTTCGTCACAGAGCAGGATCCGCGGATCGGTGGCCAGCGCCTGTGCGATGCGGACGCGCTGCTGTTCGCCGCCGGAGAGCCGTCCGACCGGCACATCCGCGTACGGTGCCGCGCCGACCGCAGCCAGCAGGTCGTCCACACGGCGGTGCACCGCGCGGCGGGCGAGCGGCAGTCCCCATCGATGCCCGTCCAGCCCGAGGCGCACCAGGTCACGGGCGCGCAGCAGCGTGTGTGCGGGCTGGAACGTCTGCTGAGGAACGTAGCCGATGTGCCGCCCGCCGTTTCGGGGGGAGCAGCCAGGGACGGTGAGCGATCCTGCGGTGAGCTGCTGCCGGCCCAGGAGCACGCGCAGCAGACTGGTCTTGCCCGAGCCGTTCGGGCCCAGTACGGCGAGGAATTCACCGGGCCGGATGTCCAGGTTCAAGCCGCGCCACAGTACGCGGTCCCCGTAGGCAAGGGCCGCGTCCCGCAGGGAAAGCACCGGTGCCGCAAGGTCCGCGGGCCGCCCGATGGCTCGGTCCGGACGGGAGAGTGGGGTGTCGGTCTCCGTGCGTTCCATCATCTGTCCAGTGCGCTCTTGACGGCCCCGACGTTGGCCGTCATCCAGCTGATGTAGTCCTCGCCCTGGGGGAGGGTCTCGGTCACCGCGACCACCGGGATTCCGTTGCCCTCGGCTGCCGCCTTGACCTTCTCCGTCTGCGGCCCGGTGGTCTGCTTGTTGTAGATCAATGCCTTGACCTGCTGATCCGTGAACAGCGCGAGCGTCTGCTGCAGGCTCTGCGTGGAAACGTCATCGCCTTCCTCCACAGCCTCGCTGAAGTCCGCCGGCGTCTTGTTCCGCAGTCCCATGGCCTCGGTCATATACAGGGGAACGGGCTCGGTGGCTGCCACGGCGGCACCCCCGTGGTCCGCCTTGATCTGCTGTTCCTTGTTCTCCAGCACCGTCAACCTGTCGTTGAACGTTTCGGCGTTGCGCCGGAAGACGTCGGCGTCAGCGGGGGCGGTCCGGGCCAGGGCGGCCGCGATCCGGTCGGCCAGCTTCCCCATCGTGGGAAGGTCGTACCAGACGTGCTCGTTGAGTTCCGGGCCCGCTGACGGTGTCTTCCCCGAGACCTGCACGGCATTGATGACAGCAGGTGAGGAGTTCTTCGCACTGTGCAGCATCCTGCCGACGAAGTCGTCATAGCCGCCGCCGTTCTCGACGACGACCTTCGCCTTGGACAGCTCCAGCCGGTTCTGCGTACTGGCCTCGTACGCGTGGGGATCCTGCGACGGATCACTGATGATCGAGACGACCTCGACGTGCTCGCCGCCGATCTGCTCGACGATGTCGCCGTACACGTTCGTCGAGGCGACCACCGGAATGACGGGAGAGGAAGTGCCGCTCCCGGAGTTCTCGGGGGAGCCTGCGCAGCCCCAGGTCAACGCCAGCGCCACGGTCATCAGCACAAGCGGGCCGCGCACCGAGGACACCCGCATCGCGCCCTCCCAACCAATCGGTAACCGAAACGGTTATCAATTCATTATCGGCCCGATGTCCACCGTCATCCACCGGAGCCGATGGGAGCCCGCTGGGGCCGACCGCGTTGATCACCGCTGGCGCCATCGGTCATACGTCCGGCCACGACATCCACAGAGCGATCCAGAACAGGATTCTTAATGACTGCGGTCAGCGTTCGAGGAGCCTCCAGGGCCCCTCGAACACCGCAGGGTTCACTGCCCAGCTTCGGCGGCCAGTCTCGGAGCGATCCGCGCGCACCGAGCGGCGTATTCCTGGAGATGACGGGCCCGGAACTCCTCGGCATCCCAGACCTCGTCGCATACCTCGCCGTCCGGCCAAACATAAGCGAGCCCGGGCCCGCCCGAGGTCAGCGAAACCTCGCGCAGGTCGTAGCGATCGTCCTCGAAGGCGTCGAGAATCGCCCACTCCCTCCGGCTGAGGTCGGCGAGCAGCACGCCGGGCGCCGTGGAGCCGGGGGCCGCTACAAGCCCTGGGTAGACGCGCCCGGCCAGAGAAGCTGCGCGCCAACCGGGCGCACTGGCCTTGAGGCGCTCAGGTATCCGGCCGATCAGAGCTTCGAGAACCGAATCGAACTGAAGCGTGCCGTATGCGAACAGGGCAGTGCCCTCGGGCGAGAAACGGTCCCGGCGATTAGCAGTCCCCGGGACCGGCGCGGGCTGAGCGGTTGGTTCATTCCAGTCGTCACGAGCCGGGCAGGTACATGGCGTCATAGGTTGGCGATTCGGGGGCGTGCTTGATCTCCCCCATCACCGAGTATCCCCACCGCACGTATGCATCGTGCGCCGGCTGGTTGTCGATGATGCACGTCAGGGTTGTGGCGCTCTCCGCGCGCCCCGTGATCACAGTGTCGTGGATTTTCCTGCCGAGGCCCTGGTTCTGGTACTCGGGGAGAACCATCAGTCCCCGGAGCCAGAAGACCTGTCCGGCGTCCGCGAGGGTCTGGAGCTGCTTCGGCCTCCTGTCGCCGAGCGAGATCCACCACGGCTTGTCGGCGGGCAGGGTGGCGCCGTGTACGTATCCGACGATCTCCCCGTTCCGGCACGCGGTCACCGTCTCGAAGCCGTCGCTGTCGAAGGCGGCTTCCAGCCGCTGGCGGAAGGAGGCGACGGAGAAGAACGGGTCCCCGGTGTACGGCGGTGTGTCGTACACCCGGGCGTACACCTCGGCCAGGTCATCGGTGACGGCCTTGACCGAAGTTCCGTCGTACCGCTGGTACTCCGCATCCACTGGTTGATCTCTCCCCTTCTGAATCACGCGACGACTGCGCGGATCTCTTCAAGCAGCTCCCCCACCCCGCGGGCGCGTTGGTGAGGAGCCAGTCCATCGTGGACGATCTTCAACTGCTGGACTGCCCGAGCGGAAGACATGCCCGCTGTCCGGATCAGCACGATGGCCTTCCTCGTGGCATCGGCGCTGTGGTCGATGTCCCCTGCACCGATGGCTGCGGTCGCGAGCCGGCCGAGACACATGCCTCTGTTCCGGGAGTGCGCTACGTCTTGCAGCTTCTCGGACTGCGCCAACAGCTTCTGGGCTCGAGCTGTCTGGCCGAGGTCGAGGCGGCACATCCCCTCCAGGCACACCAACTCGGCCTGGTTGAGGAACGTCGTCCAATCAGGGTCGCGGCCGTCCGCCCCGCGCTCCCATTCCTTCCAGGCCCTCTTGATCGCGGACTCGCAGTTGAAAGCGTCACCGACCCGGGCGTGCCCCTGAGCCTCACGGATCGCCAGGAGCGCCGAACACCCGGGTCGGTGCGCTCCACATACCCGCGTGCGTCTGCGCGAGCCGAGCGAAGCGGATCGCTTCCCGCCCCTTGTTCAAATCCACGGCTTGGCGGGCCATGTTGCTCAGGGTCCGGCTGGAGAGCACGTCGTCGCCGGTCAGCATCGCGGCGTTCAGGGCCTCGGAGAAGTACTGTCGGGCCTGCGTGTGCAGGCCGGCGTCGTAGCTGAACCAGCCGAGGCTGGTGGTGAACTTCCCTGCGAGCGAATGAAGTTGCTGGCCCAGCTGTTCGTCATAGATGCCTCGATCGATCATGTGGTGCACCCAGAGCAAGTGCGCGCGCGTCGGCCTCCAGAGGCGGTTGCCACCGAATTGCTGATCCTGCGCATCCATGTCGTCCGCGGCTTCCCGCAGAAGCTCGACCTCGTCCTCAGCGATCTTCCAGTCAGCGGCGCCGGGTACGTCGCTCGTCGTCTGAGCCAGCCACGGCGGTGTGTCCTGGTCGCCCCGGCGAGGAGCGGGACCGCGGCGGCCGACGGCTCGATGAGCGAGGCCGGCGTCACGACGGGCACAGCGGAGGCGTCGGAGGCATCTTCTCCGGCACCCGGGCAGAGCCCCAGCTCCTCGACCGACCGCTGGAAGTACAGCTCCAGGACCACCCGCGTGTCCGGATGCGGATACGGGCGCGCCCTCGTCTCGCTCTCCCACTTCGACATCTGCCGGACGGTGAAGGTGGGGCGCTTCGAGACTCGTCCCTCGGCAGCGAGCCGCTCCGCCAGGGCGTTGAGTTCGCCCACCGCCTTCTCCTGGGTCCGGTTGCGGCTCTCGCGTAGCGCTCTCATCGGACTGCGGCTCACCGGACACCCCCTTGCCGACTGGTGTCAGCTCACCGTAGCGGTCATCCAGCGGGCCGTGTGAGGCATCGTCAGCAAAGGTGCTGGTGAGAGGCAAATGGCGTTCAAAAGGGCGGGGGAAGGGCGGGAAGGAGGCGGGCGGGGTTCGGGCGAAAGGACCTGTTCACCACCTCGGAGCTTCCGATGCACTAGGTGACCGCGGACGCACTGTGCGTATCGAAGCTTGGATGTTGACCTGGGAGGGCCCATGGAGAGCCGCACCGTGACAAGCGAGCACGAGCGCCTGTCCGCACGGCCGCGATGCGCCTCCCACAGTGACGGCGACCTCATGAGTTCCACGTTCCAGATCCAGAAGCGACCACCGGGCGCACTTCCGGCGCCCGAGGACGGTGAAAAGGTCGGTGTCATGCGGCACCGGACCCGAGAGCGCCTGAGCGCGCGCGGCCTGGCCCACGTCGCCGACAGCGTGTGCCGCGCAGGCGGGCCGCTCGACGGCCACGCGGAGTGGATCGCCGCCTTCGAGCGGGCGGGCACCACCCTCGCCTACCTCGCCGCCCAGGGTGAGCTGACCCGCGGTCTGCGCGCCGTCATCGCCCACCACGTGATCTTCCACGCCAACCGTGCCGGTCTGCCCTCCGCGGACCAGCACACCCTGTCCCACATCGCACGAGAGGTAGTCATGGGATCGAGTGACAACACCGCGTCAACGGCGGCGACCAACTCCGCGGCCTATAGCGTCAACGCGGTGAACACCGACACGCTCACCACGCCCGAGGCCGAACGGCTCCGCAACGCCCTGGTGGACCAGATCCAGGCCGAGGGCCATGCCCACACCCCGGCGGTCGAAACCGCTCTGCGCACCGTGCCCCGGCATCTATTCGTCCCCGACGCGCCGCTCGCCGACGCCTACGCGAACGCTCCGGTAAACATCAAGTACGACACCGACGGCACGTCGATCTCCTGCGCCTCCCAGCCTGGCGTCGTCGCCCTCATGCTGGACCAGCTCCAGGCCCAGCCCGGTGAACGCATCCTCGAACTCGGTGCCGGCACCGGCTACAACGCCGCCCTGCTCGGCCACCTCGTCGGCCCAGGCGGGCACGTGACGACCATCGACGTCGATGACGATCTGGTCGCAGGCGCCCGTGCCCACCTCGCCGCCGCCGGTGCCGCCAACGTCGAGGCGATCACCCGCGACGGCGCCCTCGGTCACGCCGAGGGCGCGCCGTACGACCGGATCATCGCCACCGTCGGCGCGCACGGCATCCCGCACGCCTGGCTCGAACAACTCGCCCCCGGTGGTCGGCTCGTCACTCCCCAGCGGCTCAAGGGCAGCGTCTCCCGCTCCATCGTCTACGAGAAGCACGACGGCCGGTGGGTGTCGTCGGGCTCGCAGATGAACACCTTCATGCCGCTGCGGCGCGGCATCGCCGACGACGACCGGCGCATCGTCCCGCTCACCGCGGACGGCACCGTGCGGCTTCAGGCTCCGGCCGGTCAGCAGATCGACGTCGATGCCCTCGCCGGGGTCCTGGAACAGCCGCGGACCGAGGAGTGGACCGGCATGAAGGTCCGGGCCATGGAGAGCCCGGAGTGGATGGAGCTGTTCGTCTCCTCCTCCCTGCCGTCCGGTCTGATCCGGATGCTGTTCCCGCAGACCGCCAAGGGCTCGGTGCTCGCTGAGGACCCGTACCCGTCGTCCACGGCGGCCGTGGACAAGGGCGCGGTCACCTACCTCGCCCGGCGGCTGCTGGACGAGAAGACCCCCGAGGGCGAGAAGCTCTGGGAGTTCGGCGTCATCGGCCACGGCCCCGGCAGCGACGAACTGGCCTCGAAGGTTGCCGACGCCATCCGCACCTGGGACCGAGGCTTCCGTGACCGCGAAGCAGCGTTCGAGATCCTGCCGCTCGACGCCCCCGCAGTCGAGCAGCGACCCGGCGTCTTCCTCCTGGACACCCCGCTGAACCGCGTCCTCGTCACCTGGCAGTAGCCAGGCGTGGCGCGCCCGCCGCCCCGCGGGATCTGGTTCTCCATCCTGCAAACGGCATCCTGCTTGCGCTGGGAGTCCAGCAGGGTCACGGGCTTCACGCTGTGCTCGGCGGCTGCACGACGGATGACACGGGCCAGCGGAGCGGCGGCGAGCTTGGCGGCCGGCGCGATGGCGAGCTTGGGCTCTACGAGGGTCTGTCCGCTCCGGGGTCCTCACCGTGCATGAGGCGCCGGGCTGGAGGGAACCTACGGGCCCCGGTGTGGCGATCGCGCGGCGAACGCCCCACCGGTGCTAGCGTGAAAACGGCGTTTCCGCAGGTCACGTCGTTTCTGCTGGTGTGGGGCGGGTGGGACTCGAACCCACGACCGACGGATTATGAGTCCGCTGCTCTAACCGGCTGAGCTACCGCCCCGTAACGGCGCGCCGCGCACAACTGTGCGCGCCGTCTGCCGCAGCATAGCTGCTCATAGGATCTGCCGCCCGTGTGGGCCACAGTGCCTCGCATGGAGGACATCGATCACGCTCGCGGCGGTTCCCGGGTTCGCCATGCCATGAAAAAAGGCCCCGCTACCGGGGCCTTCATCATGGGCTCCCCCGACTGGACTCGAACCAGTAACCTGCCGGTTAACAGCCGGCTGCTCTGCCAATTGAGCTACAGGGGACTGCTCTGCTCGGACCCGCCTGACCGGTTTCCCGGGGGCGTTCCCTCGCTGCGAGCAATACATTAGCGCATGCCAGGGGGTGCTTTGAAATCGGTAACCGCATCGGCACCCACGAGGCGGGGCATGCGCTCAGTACGCATCGAGTGAAGGGTGGAAGCCATGCTGTACCGGCTCACGTTCATCTCCGGTCTTGCCGTCGGTTACGTGCTGGGCGCGCGGGCCGGTCGGGAGCGGTACGAGCAGCTGCGGAAGGCCGCGCAGCGGGTCGCCCAGAACCCCGCGGTCCGCAATGCCGCGGAGTCCGCGGCGCAGAACGGGCGGTCCGCCGCTTCGAAGGCCGTCGACACGGTCTCCTCGAAGGTCGGGCACCGCCTGCCCGACTCCGTGGCGGACCGGGTCCGCTCCCTCCGGGAGCAGCGCGGGGCGACGGAGGACGACTGGGGCACCAGCAACACCTGACGCCGAGAGGCCGAGGCCCCCGGGCAGCTCGGTGACCCGGGCCGCTCGTCGGCCTGGCCGCTCGTCGGCCTGGGCGGTCGTCGGCCTGGGCGGTCGGGGGCCTGGGCGGTCGGGGGCCGGGCCTGGCCCGCCGCTCGTCGGCCGGGCGGCCGAGGGCTGGCCTGGCCCCGGCCCGGACGAGCCCCCGCCAGAGGCCGATGCCGGTGCCCCCGTCAGAGGCCGGTGCCCGAAGGCCGGAGGCCGATGCCCGGGGGCCGGTGCCCGAGGCCGATGCCCGGAGGCCGGTGCCGGTGCCGGTGCCGGTGCCGGTGCCGGAAGAACAGACCGGAGAACCGGAGAAGCGGACCGGCCCGAGCTCCCCGGATGCCGCTCGGGCCCGAGCTCCGCACCGCCCTGAGTGATGCCCCTCGCACCAGGCCCCGCACCGTCCCCCGAGTGACCTCACCCTCTCCGCACGCCGCACCGACATCCGAGTGACCTCACCCTCTCCACACGCCGCACCGGCCCCCGAGCGACGTACCCGGACATCCGGGGCGCCGGGCCGGGGCACCGAGCCGGGGCGCCGAGCCGGGGTGCGGGGTGAGGTGTCCGGGCCCGGTCGTGGGGCCCGGGGCTCTGCCGGGCCGCGTGCCGGTGCGGGCGTGCCGTCCGCCCTGGCCTGCACCGAGTGGTTCCAGCCGCCCGGGGCGGTCCGGATGACGGCACGGGGCCCGAGGTAGGGCATCATCGAGCGACATGGGGATAGTCGCCGGGTTGGACAGTTCTTCCGACTACACACGCATCGTCGTCTGCGACACCGAAACCGGTGCCGTGCTCAGGCAGGGGTATGCCCCGCATCCCGAGAGTGACGGTGACCCCGGCGGCAAGCGGACCGAGATCGACCCGCAGGCCTGGCTCGTGTCGCTCGGCGAGGCCGCCGGCAGCGGGGTGCTGGAGGGCGTGCAGGCCATCGGGGTGTCGGCGCAGCAGCAGGGGATGCTGGCCCTGGACGCCGAGGGCGGACTCGTCCGGCCCGCGCTGCTCGGCAACGACAAGCGCGCCCAGTCCTCGGCCGCCGATCTCATCGACGCGCTGGGCGGGCGTGCGGCCTGGGCCGAGGCCGTGGGCTCCGTTCCGCAGGCGTCGCAGCCACTGGCGAAGCTGCGCTGGATGGCGCGGTACGAGCCGGAGGCGGCGGCCCGTACCGCGGGGGTCCTCCAGCCGCACGACTGGCTGGTCTGGCAGCTACTCGGCCGGCCGCTGCGGCGGACCACGGACCGGGGCAGCGCCTCCTCGACCGGCTACTGGTCGGCGGCCACCGGTGCGTACCGCCCGGACCTGGTGGAGCTGGCCCTCGGGCGGCAGGTCGTGCTGCCCGATGTCCTCGGTCCCGCCGAGCCCGCCGGGACCACCCCGGAGGGGCTGCTGATCGCGGCCGGTACGGGCGAGACGATGGCGGCGTCGTTCGGGCTGGGCGTGGGCCTCGGGGACGCGGTGGTGTCGCTCGGCGCCTCCGGTTCGATCTTCGCCGTGCACCACGAGGCGCTGGCGGACTCCACCGGCACCATCACCTCGTTCGCCGACGCGACCGGCATGCACCTGCCCGTGGTGCACACCAGCAACGCCGTGCGCACCCTGCGCGGCGCCGCCGAGCTGCTGGGCACGGATCTGGAGGGCCTGTCGACGCTGGCGTTGAAGTCGACGCCCGGCTCCCACGGGCTGGTGCTGCTGCCCTATCTGGAGGGCGAGCGGACGCCGCACCTGCCGCACACCGCGGGGACCCTGGCCGGGCTGCGGCGGGAGAGCATGAAGCCGGAGAACCTGGCGCGGGCCGCGTTCGAGGGCATGCTGTGCGGGCTGGCCGACGCGCTGGACGTGCTGCGCGGGCGCGGGGTCGCGGTGAACCGGGTGTTCCTGCTGGGGGCGGCCGCCGAGCTGCCCGCGGTGCAGGCCGCGGCTCCGGCGCTCTTCGGCGCGCAGGTGATCGTGCCGCAGGCCGCCGACTACGCCGCGCTGGGCGCCGCCCGGCAGGCCGCGTGGGCGCTGGGAGTGGCGCAGGGCTACCTGTCGCCGCAGCAGCCGCCGCTGTGGCAGGGCGCGACGGCGCAGGTCTTCGATCCGGGCGAGGAGCTGGCGGTCGGCCAGGCCGTCCGGCAGCAGTTCATCGCCGTGCGGGAGCAGACCCACCCCGGGGCGTTCCAGAACGTGTTCTAGCGCCCTCGCCGGTCGCCGCTAGCCGCCCGCCGTCCGCGATACGGGCCGGCATCCGGTTTCCGGGACGGTGGTTTCCGGTCATACCTCGCACGGTGCGGACGGGTGTCCCGGCGGGCGGATCCGGCGTCGGCGAGGTGTCGGACGGGCATGGATGGCCCGTGCGCGGCCCGCGCATGGATGGCCCGTACGCGGCCCGCGCATGGACAGCCCGTGCGCGGATCACAGGCGCGGCTGCGGCCCCGGCCGGCTGGGTCGGCCGGGGGCCTGCCGTGCTCCGCCCAGGCGCCCGGCGCCCTCCCGCGCAGGCGCCCGCCCCAGCCCGAAGCGTCCACCGCCGTCCGGCCGAGGCGTCCACCCCACCCGGGCCCATGCGTCCGTCCGGTCCGTCCGGTCCCGTCCGTCCGGTCCGGTCCGTCCGGTCCATCCGGTCCGTCCGGTCCGTCCGGTCCGTCCGGCTGAAGCGTCACCCCGCCCGCGCCGGGCGTCCGTCACAACGGCCGGTGGCCGGGGACTGGCCGTGCAGCCGGGGACCAGCCCGTGCACCGGGGACCGGTCCGTGCAGCGGTTCGGACGGAACGGCAGGCCCCGGCCAGGTGTCCGCCGCACCGGCCCCAGGCGCCCGCCGCGGGCCGGGGCGAAACGTTCGGGGCCTCCCGGGCGATGCATCCGTAGCACCCGGCCGACGCATCCGCGGCGTCCGGCCGGTGCGTCCCTGCTGCCGTACGGCCCTACGTCCCGTAACAAAACGTTTGACCTCAAGTGCTGTTGAGGCCGCAAGGTGTCCGAGGCCCGCCGGTTCCGGCCGGCTCCGTGCGCTCGCCGAAGACCGTCATGACCGAAGAGAGCCCGTTGTGCTGATCCGACTCCTCAGACCCCATATGGGGCCGTACCGACGACCCGTGGCGCTGCTGGTGCTGCTCCAGTTCGTGCAGACGCTCGCCGCGCTCTACCTGCCCGCGCTCAACGCCGACATCATCGACAACGGCGTGGTGACGGGCGACACCGGCTACATCCTGGAGACCGGCGGCGTGATGATCGCGGTCTCGCTGCTCCAGGTGGCCTGCTCGATAGGTGCCGTCCTCTACGGCGCACGGACCGCCATGGCCGTCGGCCGGGACATCCGGGCCTCCGTCTTCGACCGGGTGCAGAGCTTCTCCGCCCGCGAGGTCGGCCGGTTCGGGGCGCCGTCGCTGATCACCCGCACCACCAATGACGTCCAGCAGGTCCAGATGCTGGTGCTGATGAGCTTCACGCTGATGGTCACGGCGCCGATCATGTGCGTCGGCGGGATCGTCATGGCGCTGGGCCAGGACGTGCCGCTGTCCTCGCTGCTGCTCGCCGTCGTCCCGGTGCTGGCCGTGCTGATCGGCCTGATCGTGCGGAAGCTCGGCCCGCAGTTCCGCACCATGCAGGGCCGGCTCGACACCGTGAACCGGGTGCTGCGGGAGCAGATCACCGGCATCCGGGTCATCCGCGCCTTCGTCCGGGACGACCACGAGCGGCAGCGCTTCGACCGGGCCAACACCGAGCTGACGGACGTCTCGCTGCGCACCGGGCGGCTGATGACCCTGATGTTCCCCACGGTGATGACGGTGGTGAACGTCGCCGGGGTGGCCGTGCTGTGGTTCGGCGCGCACCGGATCGACGGCGGCAGCATGCAGATCGGGGCGCTGACGGCGTTCCTGAGCTATCTGATGCAGATCCTGATGGCCGTGATGATGGCCACCTTCATGTTCATGATGGTGCCGCGCGCCGAGGTCTGCGCGGAGCGCATCCAGGAGGTCCTGGCGACGGAGTCCAGCGTCGTGCCGCCCGCCGAGCCCGTGACGTCGCTCGGCCGGCGGGGCCATCTGGAGCTGCGCGGCGCGGACTTCCGCTATCCGGGCGCCGAGGCGAAGGTGCTGCGCGGGGTGGACCTCGTGGCGCGGCCGGGCGAGACGACCGCGGTCATCGGCTCCACGGGCAGTGGGAAGAGCACGCTGCTCGGGCTGGTGCCCCGGCTGTTCGACGCGACGGGCGGCTCGGTGCTGGTCGACGGGGTGGACGTGGCGTCGATCGCCCCGGCCCTGCTGGCCGAGACCGTCGGGCTCGTGCCGCAGAAGCCGTATCTGTTCTCCGGGACCGTGGCGTCCAACCTGCGCTACGGCCGGCCGGACGCCACCGACGCCGAGCTGTGGCACGCCCTGGAGGTCGCCCAGGCCAAGGAGTTCGTGGAGCGGCTGGAGGACGGTCTGGACGCGCCGATCTCTCAGGGCGGCAGCAATGTCTCCGGCGGCCAGCGGCAGCGGCTCGCCATCGCGCGGGCCCTGGTGCGGCGGCCGGAGATCTACCTCTTCGACGACTCGTTCTCCGCGCTCGACTACGCCACCGACGCGGCGCTCCGGGCCGCGCTGTCCCGGGAGACCGCCGGGGCGACGGTGGTGATCGTCGCGCAGCGGGTGAGCACCATCCGCGACGCCGACCGGATCGTGGTCCTCGACGAGGGCCGGGTCGTCGGCACCGGCACCCACCCGGAGCTGATGGCCGGCAACGACACCTACCGGGAGATCGTGCTCTCCCAGCTCACCGAGCAGGAGGCGGCATGACCACCCAGGCACCGGCACCGCGCCGCGGACCCGCCCCGGCCGTGGGACCGGCGCGCTTCATGGGCGGCCAGCCGGCCGAGCGGTCCATGGACTTCGCCGGTTCGGGCAAGCGGCTGCTGCGCCGGCTGCGGCCCGACCGGGCCCGGCTGTACGGGGTGCTGGCCATGGGCGTGGCGAGCGTGGCGCTGTCCGTGCTCGGGCCGAAGATCCTCGGCGACGCGACCGACCTGGTGGTCGACGGCGCCGTCCTGCCGCCGCACCGGGGCGTGGACTTCGGCGCCGTGGCGGGGGTGCTGCTGTGGGCGCTCGGCGTGTACGCCGCGTCCGGGGTCTTCGGCGTCGTCCAGGGCCGGCTGGCCACGGGCGCCATCAACCGCACCGTCTTCCGGCTGCGCGAGGACATCGAGGCGAAGCTGTCCCGGCTGCCGCTGTCGTACTTCGACCGGCAGCCGCGCGGCGAGGTGCTGAGCCGGGCCACCAACGACATCGACAACATCGCGCAGACCCTCCAGCAGACCATGGGCCAGATCGTGAACTCGCTGCTCACGATCGTCGGCGTGCTGGTGATGATGTTCTGGATCTCCCCGCTGCTGGCCCTGGTGGCGCTGATCACCGTGCCGGTGTCGGTGTTCGTCGCGACGGCCGTCGGCAAGCGGGCGCAGCCGCAGTTCGTCGCCCAGTGGAAGACCACGGGGAAGCTGAACGCGCACATCGAGGAGATGTACACCGGCCATGCGGTGGTGAAGGTCTTCGGACGGCAGGCCGAGTCCGCCGAGGCGTTCCGGGAGCAGAACGAGGCGCTGTACCGGTCGGGCTTCCGGGCCCAGTTCATCAGCGGGATCATCCAGCCCGCGATGATGTTCATCGGCAATCTCAACTATGTGCTGGTGGCGGTGGTCGGCGGGCTGCGGGTGGCGTCCGGTGCGCTGTCGATCGGGGACGTGCAGGCGTTCATCCAGTACTCGCGGCAGTTCAGTCAGCCGCTGACCCAGGTGGCCAGCATGGCGAACCTGGTGCAGTCCGGGGTGGCGTCCGCCGAGCGGGTCTTCGAGCTGCTGGACGCGGCCGAGCAGGACCCGGACCCGGTGGCCCCGGAGCGCCCCGCCGAGCTGCGCGGGCGGGTCACGCTGGAGCAGGTGGCCTTCCGCTACGAGCCGGACAAGCCGCTCATCGAGGATCTGTCGCTGGCCGTGGAGCCCGGCCAGACGGTGGCGATCGTCGGGCCGACGGGCGCGGGGAAGACCACCCTGGTGAACCTGCTGATGCGGTTCTACGAGGTGAGCGGCGGCCGGATCACCCTGGACGGGGTGGACGCGGCCCGGATGTCGCGGGAGGAGCTGCGGTCCGCGGTGGGGATGGTCCTCCAGGACACCTGGCTGTTCGGCGGCACGATCGCGGAGAACATCGCGTACGGGGCGCGGGGGGCGACCCGGGAGCAGGTGGAACGGGCCGCCCGGGCGGCGCACGCCGACCGCTTCATCCGCACCCTGCCCGACGGCTACGACACGGTGATCGACGACGAGGGGACGGGGGTGAGCGCGGGTGAGAAGCAGCTCATCACCATCGCCCGCGCCTTCCTCTCCGATCCGGTGATCCTGGTCCTGGACGAGGCCACGAGCTCGGTCGACACCCGGACCGAGGTGCTGATCCAGAAGGCGATGGCGACCCTCAGCCACGGCCGGACCAGCTTCGTCATCGCGCACCGGCTGTCCACGATCCGCGACGCCGACGTGATCCTGGTGATGGAGAACGGCTCGATCGTCGAACAGGGCACGCACGAGCGGCTGCTGGCCGCCGGCGGGGCGTACGCCCGGCTGTACACGGCGCAGTTCGCGCAGGCGGTGGCGGAGGTCGACTGACCGGCCGGGGGCGCGGGGCCGCGGAGTGTCCGGCTGCGGGGTACGGAGGGCCGGGCGGCCCGCCGGCACGGGGTGCTTGTCCGTGTCCGGTGAGCCGCCCGGCCGCGTTCCGGGTCAGGCGTGCTCCGTTCAGTGGGGCGGTCAGTGCTGCCCCGCCCAGCGGCGTACCGTCGCGGTGGCGTCGGCGGCGTCCTCGGGGGTGAGGTCGGCGATCCGCGCACGGTGGTTGGCGCCGGGGGCCGGCCGGACGGCGCTGTCCCGGCTGCCGCTCCCCAGGCGGAACGGTTCCGCCCGGGCGGTGTCGTTTTCGCCGTACACGAAGAGCAGTTCCCGGCCGTGGCGCCGTACCCACCGGTCGATGTCGGGCATCGCGTCCGGCTGGAAGCGCAGGGGGATGTCCCGCGGCACGTAATTGCGCACCTGCTGGATCCCGGGGTGGCGCAGCAGGCCGGCCAGGTGCGCGGTGTCGAACCGGACATAGCCGAGCTGGGTGCCCAGCTGGTGGAAGTACGGGAGGACGGACGCGAGGCTGCGGTCGGTGTAGACCGGGAAGCGGGAGACGCCGTCGACCCACCGGTACAGCTCGTCCGTGGTGGCGGTGGGCGCGGGCACCGACGCGCAGCCGTCGGCCCCGCTGTACATCCAGAACATCAACGGCAGCCGCAGGATGGCTAGTTCGTACGCTCGGTCCGCGCTGCCGAGCGTGTGGAAGGTCTGCCCCTCCTGCCGGGCCCACCGGGCGTACCGGCCGGCCATCTCCTCCCGGCGCACCAGCGCCTCGCGCTGCACCGCCCGCAGCGCGGAACGGCAGGCGGGGGGGGGAGCTGCGGGCGCCAGTGCGGTGCCGAGCGGTGCGGTGCCGAGCGGCGCGAAGTCTCGGGGAGCCGGGGCCTCCCCGTCACCGGGTCCGCTGTCCGGTGGTCCCGGGCGGCGCCGTGCCGCCCGGCCGGGGCGGGGCGGAGTGCGGGCGGGTGGCGGAGTGCGGGCGGGTGGCGTTGCGAGGCGTGGTGGTCCGCGACGTCGTGGCCCGATGAGGTCCGGCGGGGCGGCTGGTGCTCGGTGGAGCGGGGGGGTGTGCCGGGGTCGGTGCGGCTGCCGGGCGTCGTGTTCGTCATGGGTCCAGCCAAGCCGTCGCCACCGGGGGCCCGGATCCCCCGGGAAGCGGAACGCCCTCCCCCACGCGAGGGAGAGCGCGCCCCGCATCACCCGAATCAGGCCAATCCGCACTCCGCCCGGGGACGAATGCACGGTGTGAGCGGAGAGCGAACGGCAGGGGCGGACGGGGTGGCCGGACCGAGGGGCCGTCGGTGGCGGCACCGCTCGGTGAGGGACGTGCTGGGGGCGCTGAGCGGGCTGCTCGCCGCCTTCGCGGCACTGGCGGTCGCGGAGCTGGTCTCCGCGGCGGTGCGGCCGGAGGCCGGCCCGGTCACCGTGGTGGGCGGCGTGGTGATCGACAGCACGCCGACGGCGGTGAAGTCCTGGGCCATCCGGACCTTCGGCGCCCAGGACAAGCTGGTACTGCAGCTCGGCATCCTGACCCTGCTGGCCCTCTTCGCGGTGGTGCTGGGGCTCCTGGCGCTCCGCTTCCGGCGTTCCGGTTCAGCGGGCGTCCTGGCGTTCGGACTGCTCGGCGCCGCGGCGGCACTGCAACGGCCGGCCGCACAGCCACTGGACGTGGTGCCCGCACTGGCCGGTGCGGTGGCGGGAGCGGGGGTGCTGTATCTGCTGGCCGGCCGGCTCGCGGCGCGGACGGTGCCGGGGGCGGGTACGGCAGAGGGGCCGGGACGGTCCGGTGGCGCGGACGCGGACGGCTCGGACAGCTCGGACGGCTCGCACGGCTCGGGCAGTTCGGAGGGATCGGGAGGCCCCGACGCGTCGGGAGGCCCGGGAGGCCCGGACGCATCGGAGGCCCCGGAAGGCGCGGAAGGCGCGGAAGGCCGGGAAAGAACGGAAGGCAGGCAAAGCACGAAAGGCCGGGAAGGCGGGGAAGCCACAGGCGTCTTCGACCGGCGCGGATTCGTGGTGGCGGCCTCCGTCGCCGCCGCGGCGTCGGCGGGCGCCGGCCTGCTCGGCCGCCGGCTGAACGCGTCCGGCGCCCGGGCCGCCGCCTCGCGGAAGGCCGTCGCGCTGCCCGCCCCCGCGTCACCCGCCGCACCCGTGCCCCGGGGTGCCGGCCTCGGGCTCCGCGGGCTGAGTTCCCACCTCACGCCCACGAAGGACTTCTACCGGGTGGACACGGCGCTGGTCGTGCCGAAGGTGGACGCGGAGAGCTGGCGCCTCCGGATCCACGGGAAGGGCGTCACCCGCCCGCTCACCCTGGACTTCCAGGACCTGCTGCGCCGTGCACTCATCGAACGCCGCATCACCCTGACCTGCGTCTCGAACGAGGTCGGCGGCCCGTACGCGGGCAACGCGCAGTGGATCGGCGTACGACTGGCCGATCTGTTGCGGGAGGCCGGGGTCCGCCCGCCGTCCCGGGGCGGCCCGGCCGATCAGTTGGTGGCCCGTTCCGTGGACGGCATGACGCTGGGCAGTCCGGTGGAGACCGTCATGGACGGCAGGGACGCGATGCTCGCGGTCGGCATGAACGGTGAGCCGCTGCCGTTCGCCCACGGCTTCCCGGTGCGCATGGTCGTACCGGGCCTGTACGGCTATGTGTCCGCCTGCAAGTGGCTCCAGGACCTGGAGCTGACCACGTTCGCCGACTACGACCCGTACTGGGTCAAGCGGAACTGGGCGCGCGAAGCTCCCGTCAAGACGCAGTCCAGGATCGACACCCCGCGGCCCCTCGCCGACCTCCGGCCCGGCACGGTACGGGTCGCCGGTGTCGCCTGGGCCCAGCACCGGGGCATCGACAGGGTCGAGGTGCGGGTCGACGGCGGCGCCTGGCACCGGGCGCGGCTGGCCGCGGAGGACACCGAGGACACCTGGCGGCAGTGGATGTGGGAGTGGCAGGCCACATCCGGTTCGCACACGCTCGAGGTCCGCGCCACGGACCGCGGCGGCCGCCCGCAGACCGGCGAGCGCGTGGGCACCGTTCCCGACGGCGCGACCGGATGGCACGCGCTGGTGGTCAACGTGGCCTGACCGCGCGGGTGGTCGGGGCCCGCTGCCAGGCGACACACGTTCCGCTCACGGGGCGCTGGCGCCCCTGGCGTACAGCGCAGGGCCAATCAGGGCACTGGCCGTGCGGTGCGACGGTTCCCGTATCCGGCAACACGTGATGTGCGGCAGCGGATCCGAACGCGGAAGACCCCGGCAGCGTCGCCCTGTGACGTCGCTGCCGGGATGGAGGCCCGGGCCCGGTGACACGGCAGGATGCGGAGCGGCCGGCTGCCGCCCCTCACCGCGCCGCGTGGCTACTCGGGCATCAGAACGCTGTCGATGATGTGGACCGTGGCGTTGGAGGTTTGCACATTGCCGCAGACCACGTTCGCCGCGTCATCCACCTTGTAGGACATGCCCGAACCGGAGGTCGTGAGCTCGCTCTTGGCCAGCGTGGTGTACGAGCCGTCGGCCAGCTGCTTCGGCGTGATCTCCTCCCCCACGACATGGCCGGTGAGAATCCTGGTGAGCGTGGCCTTGTCGGCCAGGACCTTGTCGAGCTGCGCCTTGGGAATCTTTTCGAAGGCGTCATTGGTCGGCGCGAACACCGTGATGTTCTTGGAGCTGTTGAGGGTGTCGACCAGCCCGGCCTTCTTGACGGCGGTGACCAGCGTGGAAAGTGCGGGGTTGTTGGACGCGGCCGTGGCGACCGGGGCCTCGGCCATTCCGTCGAAGCTTCCCTTGCCCGACTTGGGAATCGTCGAACACGCGGGGCCGAACGGCTCCGTCATGGTGTCCGTCTTCCCGCCGGCGTCGCCCTTCTCGGAATCCGAGGCGGGTGAGGAGGCCTCGGAGCCCGACGCCTTGTCCTTCATGTCGCCGGAGGAGCAGGCGGCCAGCGAAAACGGCAGGAGCACAGCGGCAGCGACGGCGAGCGTCGTGCGACGTACGAGGAGGGTGCTCACGGTTTCTCCAGAGAATTCGGTGCGATGGGCCGAAAAGCCCGTACAGTTGTGCCAGAGCCCTGAACGGACGTTCGCCATGAATTCCTCAGCAGGGTGACTGCACGCGTCGGCGACGCTCTCCGGCTTGAGCTCATGACCGGTATTCGGACCACACCGCGACGCGGATTGGTCACGCATTCCGGATCGCCGAAAATACCTCCGCTGAACTGTCCACCCCTGCGCGTCAACGCCCGCCCGGGGCAGCGTCCGTGGGCGGAAACGCGGGGGCGCCCGCTGTGATCGTTGTGGTAATTTCAGCGCCGCCGTGCGCCGCTGTGAACCGAAGGAGGTGGGACCGATCAACGCTGTGACAGGTCGGGGCTCCCTCCCACGCATGGCCCGGGGAGTGCCCGCAGAAGGCATCCCGAAAGGCTGAACGCCATGCGCTTCACCTCTGAGACGTCGTCCGACGGCGTCACCGAACAACTCTTCACCCTCGGCGAGATCCCCGGTGTCCTGTGGACGCCCGACGGCGCCACCGGCTCCCGTCCGCTGATCCTGATGGGACACGGCGGCGGACGGCACAAGAAGGCCCCGGGCGTCGCGGTGCGGGCGCGCCGCTTCGTGGCCGAGTGCGGTGTCGCGGTGGCGGCCGTCGACGTGCCCGGCCACGGCGACCGCCCCAAGGACGAGGAGCTCAACCGGATCGCGACCGAGAACCAGACGCGCGTGGAGGCCGGCGCGGAGCCGGCCCCGCTGATCGCCGCCTTCCAGGCGCTCGTGGCCCGCCGGACCGTCCCGGAGTGGCGGGCGGTCCTCGACGCGGTCCAGGACCTCGTGCACGTCGGCGCCGGCCCGGTGGGTTACTGGGGAGTTTCCCTGGGCTGCGGCCTCGGCGTTCCGTTCGTCGCCGCCGAACCGCGGGTCCGCGCCGCGGTACTGGGCCTGGGCGGCGTCCGGGCCGTGGCCGAGGACGCCGCGCGGATCACCGTCCCGGTGGAGTTCCTGGTGCAGTGGGACGACGAGCGGGTCCCGCGGGCGGAGAGCCTGGCGCTCTTCGACGCCTTGGCCTCGGACGAGAAGACCCTGCACGCCAACCCCGGCAAGCACGGGGAGATCCCGCCCTTCGAACTGGACAGCACGGTGCGGTTCTTCACCCGGCATCTCTGCTGATCCCGGCGCTTCTGCTGGTCGCGCGGCTCCGTTGGCCCCGCGCCTCTGCTGGCCCCGCGCCCGCTGTTGGTCCCGCGCCGCTGTTGGTCCCGCGCCCGGTCCGCCGAACGAGAAGGCGCCGACGGGGCGCGGGGCCGGAACCGAGGCAGCTCGGCTGCACGCTCGATGTGCAGTCCTGTGCCCCTCTCTTCTGGTGCGGAAGGACTGCACGGAGGCAAGGCAGCTGCGACTCCAGGAGGTTTTGTGAGCAGAGGTATCGATGACGACGCACTGGTTGAAGAACTCATCCACGTTGCGGGTGGTCCGGGGTACAGCAGAGAAGAGCGGCAACGGAGGGTGGAAAGCCGGCTCCCGGACGCCCGTGAGCGCATCGCCTTCCTGATGCGCAGGTTGGCCCAACGGTCCGATTGGAGCCGATTCAACACCCTGGAGAACATCGCCGCCGATCTGCGCGATGTACCCGACCTCGATCGAGTGTTGATCGATGTGGTCAGGTCAGGAGAAGGGCCGGGCTACCTGGAAGACCACATCGAGATCCTCGGGGAGTTGGCACATCCGGCAGCAGTTGATGACATCATCCGTGTATTCACAGAACGAGAACATTCCGGCGGTCCGTCCTCCGGGCTGCGCCTGAAGTGCATCCAGGCACTCGGCAGCATGGGAGGTCCGTCGGCTCGGGACTTTCTGCGGGGTATCGCGGAAGGAAACCATCCGCCGCGCCTGAAGTGGGAGGCCGCGGTAGAACTCGGGATCGAGGATGAGCTGGGCTTCGATGAGGACGAGATGTGCGGTTGAGGCAGCGTTCATCCGGCGCAAGGTCCGCTCGGCCGCTCATCGTGCAAGAACCCCTCAGTTGAGACGTGACGACCCAAGGAGTTCCCGGCATGGCGACAGATGCCTCCGACGGACCGGTTCCGGCAGCGGCCTTACGCGGGCAGCGAGTCCTCGACGTCCTGGACAAGGCGATCGACATCCAGAGCCCGCTGGTGCGCAAGAACATCGCCCGGGCCCGCCAGCGGAATCCGGAGGCGACACCGGCACAGGTGATCCGCAATCTGGAGCGGATGTACGTCAGCGCCTTGACCGGAACGGGTGCCGCAGTGGGAGGAGCCGCCGCCGCGCCCGGCGTCGGTACGGGAGTCGCCCTGGCGCTGTCGGCAGGCGAGGCTCTCTCATCTCTTGAGCTCAGCGCCCTCTTCGCACTCTCGATCGCCGAAGTCCACGGAGTCCCCATCGACGAGATCGAGCGCCGCCGGACCATCGTGATGGGAATCCTGCTCGGCGGGAGCGGCTCCGCCACCATTGCCGGGGTCGCCGAGCGTACGGGGCAGCACTGGGGACGTCAGATTGTCGCCAAGGTGCCTGTCGAGACGTTGCGTCGGATCAACAAGATCCTGGGGAAGAACTTCGTCACGAAGTACGGGACCAAGCAGGGAATCGTGGTTCTCGGTCGAGTGGCACCGTTCGGTATCGGCGCGGTGATCGGTGGTGGCGCCAATGCCGGCATCGCCACGCTGGCGGTGCGGGCCAGTCGTCGCGCATTCGGCCCACCCCCGACGTCGTGGCCGGGGCCGACGCACAGCACACCGCCGACGTCCGAGAACGCGCAGGGCTGACGCTCGGCGCGCTGAGGGGCGTCGAGCACGCAACACCTGATGGAGCTGCGGCAGGTGCGGCCCGCGCCCCGAGCGGCTGCGGCAGCAGGTCGAGGGAGTGATCCGGCAATTCGGACGGGTGGGCAGTGGCGGGAGATGCCGCCGGAGTTCGGCCAGGTTCGGCCCCGCAGGAGTTCGCCCTTGGCCGCCGTCGCCCCGGGCGAGCACCGTGCAAGGCCCCCTCAGTCCAGATAACCCCGCAGCTGGTCGGCGTAGGCGTGGTCGCGGAGTTTGCTGAGTGTCTTGGACTCGATCTGGCGGATGCGCTCGCGGGTCACGCCGAAGAGCCGTCCGATCTCCTCCAGGGTGCGGGCGCGGCCGTCGACCAGCCCGTAGCGCAGTTGCACGACCTTCCGTTCGCGCTCCCCCAGGGTGGACAGCACCGCGTCGAGGTGCTGCCGGAGCAGCAGGAACGCCGCGGACTCGACGGGTGAGGCGGCGTCACCGTCCTCGATGAGATCGCCGAACGCGACATCGTCCTCCTCGCCGACGGGCGCGTGCAGCGACACCGGTTCCTGGGCAAGCCGCAGCACCTCGCCGACCCGTTCCGCGGAGAGGTCGAGATGGGCGGCCACCTCTCCGGGGGTGGGTTCGTATCCGCGCTCCTGGAGCATCCGGCGCTGGACCCGCACGACCCGGTTGATCAGCTCGACCACGTGCACCGGGACCCGTATGGTCCGGGCCTGGTCGGCGAGGGCCCGGGACATGGCCTGGCGGATCCACCAGGTCGCGTACGTGGAGAACTTGTACCCGCGGGCGTAGTCGAACTTCTCGACGGCCCGGATCAGGCCGAGGTTGCCCTCCTGGACGAGGTCGAGCATGGTCAGGCCCCGGCCGACGTAGCGTTTGGCGACGGAGACGACGAGCCGGAGGTTGGCCTCGATGAGCCGGCGTTTGGCCATCCGCCCGAGCACCACCAACCGGTCCAGATCCAGGGCAAGTTGGGAGTCGAGCTGTGCGGCGGGGGTACTGCTCAGCTTCTCCTCGGCGAAGAGCCCGGCCTCGACGCGGCGGGCGAGTTCGACCTCTTCGGCGGCGGAGAGCAGCGGGATCCGGCCGATCTCGCGCAGGTACTGGCGGAAGAGGTCGGAGGAGGGGCCGGAGGTGTCGGCGCGCTGGGGCCGCGGCTCGGGAGTGATCTTCTCGACGACGATCTCGGCCGTGGACGGCTCGGACCCGGGGCCCGGGTCGTCGGTCCCGGCCGCCGTCCCGGGTATCGCCGCCGTCCCGGATACCGGAGCGGCGACGGGGGCCGTCGCAGAGGCTTCCCGACCGGCCTCGATACCGGTGGCCCCGCCGGGCCCGGCTTCCGGCTCGGTTGTGGATCCGGTCGCCACCCCGGGCCCGGACCCGCTCGTGAACTCGGCGTCGAACTCGGCATCGGACTCGGCGGCGGGCTCGGTCCCGGGCTCGGTCCCGGTCCCGGGCTCGGACTCGGTGTCCGCCTCGGCGTCGGCAGCGGCACCGGGAGCGGCCGTCCGGGCCGGCCCGGGGCCGGACGCCCCGGTCCCGGAGGCGCGTGCCGGGTCGGACCCGGGGGCGGCCGGGCCGGCTTCCGGGTGGTGCGGGGGCAGGGTCTGTGGCGGCACCTTGCTGACCGCACCGGTGAGTGTCTGGGATTGCACGGGGGCGACCTCCAGGTGATCGCTGCCGGGCCGGGGGCGTTCCGGCAGCGGAACGGTTGCGGCTGCGCCACCCTCCGCTCCGGACATTCGGACAGACATCCGCAGGAGGTCCCGGCCGGGCGGCCGGGCGCACCGCGCTCCGCGGACTGAGGCACCGGCCACCAGTGTGGGGTAAGACGTACACCCGCCACGAGGGTCGTGCAGCAACTTTTGAGTCCGGTCCGTGACCGGGCGGCTACGGCGCGGCGCGGATGCCCCGCGGGGAAGGTGCCGGCGATCCGCCGGGGAACGGCCGCAGGGCGGGCCGACGGATTCCGCCGCGCCGGGGAGCCCCGGGTGCCGGGGTACGGCCCGAGGGGAGCCCCAACGGGCCGGCCGTCAGCCGGGCCGCATACTCCGGACGCTCATCGCCGCCCCCAGCGTCACCGCCGCACGAACGGCCGACGGACGGACGACCCGGCGGCCGAACGACGGCCGGACGACCCCGGCGGCCGGACGACGGCCGCCTGACGCTACAGCGCCGCCGCCCCCCGCTCGCGGAGGGACTGGCCGTACTGCTGGAGGACCCACAACTCGTTCTGCACGGTGGCCACATGGCCGGGGTCCGCCTGCGAGCCGAGGCGCTGGAGCGCGCCGCGGATGTCGGTGATGCGCTGGTTGACCGCGGCGAGGCGGACGGCCACGAGCTGGACGCCCGCGTAGACCTCGTCGGCGTCCCGCCGGGTGTGCAGGGGCTCCACGGCCAGCTCGGTGACCAGGGCGCGGACGGAGTCGTCGGGGGCGGCGTCGCGGACCCGTGCGAGGTACTCGCGGTCCGCGGCGGCCGCTCCCCCGGCCTCCTCGATGGTCTGCCGCACGGTGGCGTAGGGCGGAGCGGTGAACTCGTCGGCGCCGTAGGCGTCGAAGGCCGGGGAGACCAGGTCGGGGCGCTGGAGGGCCAGCTTCAGCAGTTCCCGCTCGACGCGGTGGGCGGGGCTGCGCAGGTTGAGGGCCGGGCCGCGCGGGCCCGGCGGGGCGGCCGGCTGCTGCGGCGGCCCGTCCTGCGCCGGCCCGCCGGCGCGCCGGCCGTTCCGGCCGTCGGAGGAGGCGGGGCCGCGCTGCCCCCGCTCGCGGGCCCAGCGGGCGAGCTGGCCCACGCGGCGGACGACGAACTGCACGTCGAGGATGCCCAGCAGGCCGGCCAGCGTCACCGCGTACTCGTGCTGGATGGAGCTGTTCTTGATGCCCGCGACGATCGGGGCCGCCGCCTCCAGGGCGGCGGCGCGGCCCTCTGCGGTGTCGAGGTTGTACCGGTCGACGACGTGCCGGATGGCGAACGCGAACAGGGGGGTGCGGGAGTCGACCAGGCCCTGTACGGCCTCGTCGCCCTTGGCGAGCCGGAGTTCGCAGGGGTCCATGCCGTCGGGGGTGATGGCGATGGAGGTCTCGGCGGCGAACTTCTGGTCGTCCTCAAAGGCCCGCAGCGCCGCCTTCTGGCCCGCCGCGTCGCCGTCGAAGGTGAAGACCACCTCGGCTCCGGAGTTGTCCATCAGCAGCCGGCGGAGGATCTTGATGTGGTCCCCGGCGAAGGCGGTGCCGCAGGTGGCGATGGCGGTGGTGACCCCGGCGAGGTGGCAGGCCATGACGTCGGTGTAGCCCTCGACGACCACCGCGCGGCTGCTCTTGGCGATGTCCTTCTTGGCGAGGTCGATGCCGTAGAGGACGTGCGACTTCCGGTAGAGCGGGGTCTCCGGGGTGTTGAGGTACTTGGGCCCGTTGTCGTCGTCGCGGAGCTTGCGGGCGCCGAAGCCGATGACCTCGCCGGTGATGTCGCGGATCGGCCACATCAGCCGGCCGCGGAAGCGGTCGATGGGGCCGCGGCGGCCGTCCTGGGCGAGGCCGGAGAGGATCAGCTCCTTGTCGCTGAAGCCGCGGCCGCGGAGGAAGCGGACGAGGTGGTCCCAGCCCGCCGGGGAGTAGCCGACGCCGAAGTGCTGGGCCGCCGCCTGGTCGAAGCCGCGCTCGGCGAGGAACTTCCGGCCGATCTCGGCTTCGGGGCCGTCCAGCTGCTCGACGTAGAACTGCGCGGCGATCCGGTGCGCCTCGACCAGGCGGATGCGCTCGCCCTGCTGCCGGCCCGGGGTGTAGCCGCCCTCCTCGTAGCGGAGGGTGATGCCCGCCTGGGCGGCGAGCCGCTCGACGGACTCGGAGAAGGAGAGGTGGTCGACCTTCATCACGAAGTCGAGGGTGTCTCCGCCCTCCTGGCAGCCGAAGCAGTAGAAAAGCCCCTTGCTGGGACTCACCTGGAAGGATGGCGACTTCTCATCGTGAAACGGACAGAGGCCCTTGAGGTTGCCTCCGCCGGCGTTGCGCAGCTGGAGGTACTCGGAGACGACGGCGTCGATCGGGACCGCGTCCCGGACCGCCTTCACGTCGTCGTCGTTGATCCTGCCTGCCACGGGTGAAGTCTACGGCGACGGCTCGCGGCCCCCGACGGCGACGGCTCCCCCGCAGCCCGGCGGCGGCTCCCGCACGCCACCGCGACGGCTCCGCCGCCGCGCTCCGGCGGCGCCCGGCGCCCCGTCCGGGGCCGGGTTCGGTCCGTGGGTTCAGTCCGTGAGTTCCCGCACGAAGACGTAGTGCGCGCCGCCCGGGTCCAGGACGAACTCCTCACCCAGCCGGGTGAAGCCCTGCCGCTGGTAGAAGCCGGTGGCCGGGGTGCGGCCGTTGCACCAGACGTGGCGGACGTCCCGGGCCCCGATCTCGGCCAGCCCCGCCGCCAGCACGGCCTGCCCGTACCCCTGGCCGCGGACCTCGGGGTCGCTGGCCAGGCCGCGGAAGCGGTAGGCGGGGGTCCGGCCGCCGGGGGCGGCGGCCTCGGGGAGCGGGTCCGGGAAGAAGGTGCCGCAGGCCCGCAGGGCCCCGCTCCCGTCGTAGGCGGCGATGTGGAACACGTCCGGGTCGGAGTCCTCGGGGAAGACCGCGGTCTCCGCGGGCAGGCCGGCGCGCAGCACCGACCGGCGCAGCTCGAAGATCTCCGACACCGGGACCACAGCCGTGGGAATCGCCATGGCGCCCACGCTACGTGATCTTCGTTCTGGACGTATTCGATCACGGGCGTTGCCGGCACTCGTGATCAATACACCTAGGCGACCAGGGACGACAGCGGCACCGAGGGGTCGGCGAGGGCCTCCGGGTCCAGCCGGTTCCCGGCGCGGATGAGCTCCTGGATCCGGCCGGTGACGTCCCAGACGTTGACGTTCATGCCGGCCAGCAGCCGCCCCTCGCGGAGCCAGAAGGCGATGAACTCCCGCTTGCCGACGTCGCCGCGGACCAGCACCTGGTCGTAGACGCCGGGCGGCGCGTACCCGGAGTACTCCAGCCCGACGTCGTACTGGTCGGAGAAGAAGTACGGCACCCGGTCGTAGGAGACCGGGTTGCCGAGCATGGCGCGGGCGGCGGCCGGGCCGCCGTTGAGGGCGTTGGCCCAGTGCTCGACGCGGAGCCGGGTGCCGATGGTGGGGTGCTGCGCGGCGGCGACGTCGCCGGCCGCGTGGATGTCCGGGTCGGAGGTGCGCAGCGACTCGTCCACGGCGATGCCGCCGCCGTGCGCCCGGTCCACGAGCTCCAGCCCGGCGTACTCGGCCAGCGCGGTGCGCGGGGCGGCGCCGATCGCGGCGAGCACGCCGTGGGCCGGGTGCTCCTCGCCGGTGTCGGTGCGGGCGGCGAGCACCATGCCGTCCTGGCCGACGATCTCGGTGAGCCGGGAGCCGAAGTCGAAGCGGACGCCGTGCTCCTGGTGCAGATCCGTGAAGAGGGCGCCCAGTTCGGGCCCGAGGACGGAGTGGAGCGGGGTGGCCAGCGGCTCGACGACGGTGACCTCGGCGCCGTAGCCCCGGGCCGCGGCGGCGACTTCGAGTCCGATCCAGCCGGCGCCGGCGATGACCAGATGGCCGTTGTCCCGCCCCAGCGTGGCGAGGACCTGGCGCAGCCGGTCGGCGTGGGCGAGCCGGCGCAGATGGTGCACGCCGGCCAGGCCGGTGCCGGGGATGTCGAGGCGGCGCGGCTCGGCGCCGGTGGCGAGCAGCAGCTTGTCGTAGTGGACGCGGGTGCCGTCGCCGAGGGTGACGGCCTTCGCCGCGCGGTCGAGGTGCACCGCGGGCTGGCCGAGGTGGAGTTCGATTTCGGCCTGGGCGTACCAGGCGGGCTCGTGGACGAAGACGCTCTCCCGCTCGGCGGCCCCGGTGAGGTAGCCCTTGGACAGCGGTGGACGCTCATAGGGGTGGTCGCGCTCGTCGCAGATGAGGATGACCCGTCCGGTGAACCCCTCCGACCGCAGGGTTTCGGCGGCTTTCGCCCCTGCCAGCCCTCCTCCGACGATGACGAACGTCTGATGTGCGTCGACCACTTGGTGCCTCCTAGCTGCCGGGCCTTAAGCCAGTGTCCATGGTCCCCCGCCCTTCTCGCCTCAGGTGAGCCTCCCGCACGGAGCGTGATGCGGGAAGAGGCACCCCCTCCGCACCGGTGGCCGTGCCCCGTCCCGGCGTTCGGGTGCGGTCCGGCCGTTCGGGCCGGGGCGTGACGGTGTGTCGGGGGCGGGACGGTGTGTCGGGGGCGGGACGGTGTGTCGGTTCGGGGCGGGTGCCGGTTCGGGGTGGGGTGGGTTCGGCGCGGAGTGTCGGTTCGGGGCGGGGGCCGCTTCGGCGCGGGGTGCCGTGGGGTGTCGCGGTGTCGGCGGCCGGGAGGCCGGCCCGGACGACCATGCTGCAGTACGGCCGTACGGAGACGACCCCGGCCGCGCCGGTCCCTCCCCGGGTTGCTGTGGGATCTCGTCTGCGGTGAGGCCGGACGTCTGATCACCGAGACCCCGGCCGACCACCGTGACCGCCCCCCGCGGCCCGCCCGGGGGGGCGCGGCAACTGGAGCAGGCCGCAGTCGGTGGAGGACGTGCGCTTCCACCCGGCTCCTGCGAGAGCTGCCCGATGGGGCCGGGGCCACCGAGCGGCACCGTTCAGCACGGTCACGCGTCGCGGGACCAGCAGCGGGAAGCCGCCTACTCCGTGTGGGGTGAGCACTACGCGCCCTACGGCATCTGGGACGAGGACAGCGCCACGATCGGGGGCTCGCGCTACGCCAAGGAGAACGTCGGCCGCTACCTGTCTCGAACTTCCCAGACCGCCAGGGAGTGCAGGGCGTACGCGGCGTGGGTGGCCCACAGCAGCACCACGTCGTGACCGAGCCCGTACTCCCGGACGCAGTCGTCGCGGTCGACGTACGGGTCGACGGCGGCGAGGACCAGGCGCTGGAGTCCGGTCGGCCCCAGCGCCTGGTCCTCCCGCTGCACCGGACGGCTCGGTCGAGTCACCGTTTCGAGTGGCGCGTTCTGAGCGGGCAAGACTGCCACCGGCCAGAAACTGCGGGCGCGTCGACCCCGACGGGCCGGCCGACGTACGGAGGCCCTCATCTATCGAGTGGTGATCAGGACCTCGGTGCGGATCGTCTCCTCGAACCGGCCCGAGGGCTCGTGCTCCAGGAGCGCGCAGCGCAGGTCTTCCTCGAAGGCCTTCCGTCGCGTACCGAGTTGGGCCGGGGTGGAGTAGGAGTTGCTCAGCTGGAGGCCGATCAGCTCCTCGGTGCTGCGCACGACGAGCTGGTCGAACGACGTGATGTCGACCTTGGGAAAAGGCGAGCGCCGCACCGTCTCCTCGTATGGCTCCGCCGGCTCCGGGTAGGTGCCGCTCCCGGCTCGTCGGACGGTGCCGAGGTAGGCGGCTCGGACGTCGGCGACCACCGGTGCCCAGGTGGGCAGGGGCGTGGTGCCGGGCGGGCCCGCAGAGATGATGACGATGCCGGCCTGCTCGGTGGTGATCCTGCTCAGGTCTTCCAGGACGCGGACGCGGTCGGTCCAGTGGAACGACTTGGCCATCACGGCCAGATCGAGCGGCGGCAGGCCGAGGTCGCGCAACGTGTTCGAGTCGCCCTGCTGCCACCGGATGTTGTCGATGCCCCGCTCGCGGGCGAGCGCGCGGCCCTGCTCGAGCATCCCGGCCGCGGGGTCGACGGCGATAATGGTGTGGACCAGGTCGGCGAGCTCCAGGGCCACGGTGCCCGGGCCGCACCCGAGGTCAAGGGCCCGCTGGGTGCCGTCCAGGCCGAAGCGGTCGGCGAGGAGCCGGTACAGAGCGTCGGGGTACCGGGGGCGGAAGGCGGCGTAGTGGGCTTCGGCGGAGACGAAGGCGTGCGGATCAGCGGTCATCAGGACCTCCAGAGGGGCGCGGACGTGGATGTTCGCCGGAGGATCAGCGGGCGAGGTTGGCGAGGTAGCTCTCGGTGGCGCTCCAGGGGGTGAGCTCGATGCCGAATCCGCCGGCGCCTTTGGGGCCTTGGATGTGGACGAGGCGTCCGGAGATGTGGACGGTGTCGCCCTCGCGGAACGCGCCGGTGTAGGCCCCGAGGTAGCTCCGCAGGTGGGTGATGCGGCGGGCGAACACTTCGGGCTCGTCGATCGTGGAGGCGATGACGGTGTCGACCTCGATGCCGTAGAGCGCCGGCGTGGCCAGGCCTTCGCGGTGGTCGGTGATCCGGGCGAGGACGCTGATCTGGCCGACCTCCTGCGCGATCACGTCGTGGAAGGTCCGGTCGCCGTCGGCGCGCAGCGGCTCGCAGTTGATGTGGGCCCCGGCGCCGGCGGTCAGGCCCTGGAGCTTCCGGGACTCCTGCCGCAGCAGCATGTCGAACGACGAGCCGGCCATGTACTTCGCCCGGCGAAGGTAGAGCCGGGTCAGGTCCTCGCCTTCGTATGGCCGGATCAGGGACCGCTCGGCGAACAGCCCTTGCGCCGCCTCGTAGCCGCGGGGGCCGTAGCAGACGAGATCGATGTCGGAGCGGGGGCCGGCCACGCCGACGAGGAAGGAGCCGGTGACGCCGATGACGTCGCCGGCGTCCTGGTCGGCGATCCAGCCGATGATGGCGAGCAGGTCCTTGCTCACCGCGGAGCCGTCGAGCAGTTCGGGCGTCTCGTGCAGGGTGGCCAGGGCCTGCCGGCACGAGTAGTGCATGACGACGTCCTCGCACGGCACGCCGGTGATCACGCACCCGATCGCGGGTGAGTAGACGTAGCACTCGGGCCGGTCGGCGAGGATCCCGTAGGCCTTGGAGACGACGGTGTTCTGCCGGTAGGTCGTGCCGAACAGCGTCCGGTCGCCGCGCTGGTCCGGGTGGTACTTCACGTACCCCAGCCAGTGCGAGCCCGGATGGACGTCGCCGATCACCTTGAAGATCACGCCGGAGCGGTCGAGGAGGTAGTCGCGGTCACGGACGGCCAGTAGCGCCTGGCCCAGCGGCGAATCCGTCGAGGGTGGGGAAGAGGGCGGTGTCGATGGTGCCGGTGCGCTCATACTGCTCGACTCCCGTCAGGACGAGGTGGCGCCGGTACTGCCACTTCTGGTGTTTGTCGACCCGGGCCGGGTCGGTCGGACGCATCAAGGCGAGGAAGAACAGGCTCTTGACCATGAGGAACGCCCCCAGGCGTGGGCTGACCGGCGGGCCGCCGGCCGCTCGGGCCGCCGTGTCGAGCGTGGCGAGGTAGCGGGCGCGCTGCTCGGGGGTGGCCGCGTAGCCCTTGGCGCCGCCCTTGAAGGCAACGATCTCCAGGGCCGGGGCGGCGTCGTAGCCGAGGGGGGCGACGCCGTGGTGCTGCCAGTCGATGACGCCGCCGGGCAGGACGTTCGGCAGGCCGTAGTCGAGGTGGCCCCACACCAGCGGCAGCCCGGCGACCTCGTCGACGGCGCGGGCGAGGGCGGCGCGGAGGCGGGAGGTGTCGAGGTCGGGGTTCTCGGTGAAGACCATGTCGGTCCAGCCCGCCTGTTCCACCCACGTCCGCAGCGCGCCGGGTTCCCCGTCGGCGGGGTGTCGGGCCTGAGCGGTCAGCAGCCGGGAGGAGACCGCGGCAAGCTGGTCGACCACCTGGTCCGGCAGTTCGGGTCCGCCGTCCAGGGAGGCGAGCGCCATCTCGTGCAGCGACTGCGTCCCCACGGACTCTTCGTCGACGAAGAACGCGCCGTCGGGCAGCCGGCCCTGCTCCAGGACGTGCGGCACCGGGTAGTCCCAGTCGGCGGCCCTCTGCTGGAAGGCGGCCTCGCGGCGCAGCCCCTCGCCGCCGGTGCGCCGGTACCGGCTGCCGTCGGCGGAGACGTAGACCGCGCCGTCTGCGTCGGCCGTCCGCGGCTTGACCAGCCGCCAGTCGGTGGTGTCCATCAGGGTGCTCCTCTCGTGGGGCCCGTGGGCCCGGTGGTCTCGCGGTCGGTCAGGGCGCAGGCGAGCGCCTGGGGGTCCGTCACCCAGCGCATATCACCTGCCGCGACGCGGTGTCGCAGGTCGGCGAGGACACCACCCGGGGGCGTGGCCGGCCGAGCGAGGTACGCCCGGCGCAGAAACTTGAGCAGGCCGGGGATCCGGTCGGCGTGCACGCCGGATCGCTCCCGGGCGGCGCACAGCGGCAGATACCAGTCGGTGAACAACTCCCGGACCCGGTGGGCGCGGTGCACCTCGTAGAGCCGGTCGTCGGCCGCCGCGTCGTAGGGGATCTTTCCGTGCAGTGTGTACCGCAGCCGTATCCCGCCGTGGCGGCGGAACGGGGCGCCGTGGGCGGCGACGTTGGCCGCCGCGTTCTCGGTCACCGTCATCGCCGGCTGTACGACCCCGCGCTCGCCGGCGGCGGCGAGCACCGCGACGTGCAGCCCGGCCCGCGGGTCCAACACCATCCCGTCCAGCCCGAGCGGCGCGAGGTCCATCCCGTGATCCCGGGTCCTGGAGAGCACCATCAGCCGAGGGGCGTGGTGGGCGATGTGCAGCAGGTGCGCCGGGGCGCGGGCGCCGGCCGCGTGGACGTCGTCCCGCTCCAGCAGGGGGCCGTAGGTGGTGCGGTCGAAGACGAGCAGATCCCGGCGCGCTGCCCGCAGGACGTGGTGTCCGCAGGCGCGGCAGTCACTCGCCGCGCCGGTGCCGGCCATGTGTCCGCAGCGGGCGCACAGCCGGACCGGCAGATCCTGCACCGCCAGGGTCCCGTCGGCGAGGAGGGCCCGGACCATGGTCAGGGCGAGGGCGGCGACCTGCGGGTCGGTGTCGGTGAGCACGCCGCCCGCCGGGACGGTGCCGGGCGCGTACTTCGCCCGCAGGATCTGCTCCTCTCGCTGCCGCCTGCCGACCGCGTTCCGGTCGTCAGCGCTGCGGTGGCGCACGTCGCCGGCGAGGGTGACGGTGTTCCACAGGTGCGGCGCCGGCGCGTGGCCGAGCAGTGCGTTGAGGGCTTCGGCGAGCCGGATGCCGGCGGACTTACCGGGGTGGTCGGCGAATGTGAAGTCGCCGTTCTGGACGGGGCCGTTGAAGTAGGTGACGTCGCTCATCGCGGGGCTCCCGGCTCAGCAGTCCGGCTCGGCGGCGTCGACCTGGTGGAAGAGCCCGCCGCGCCGCTCGTAGACCAGGACCCCCGCGTTCGGCGTCTTGCGGGCGCGGACCTCGTCGACCAGCTCAGTGACCGGGCGCCGCTCCAGCACGCTGCGCAGCGCGAGGATCGCGGTGTGGTGGGTCATGGCCACCACAGCCGGCGCGCGCTCCTCGAGGTCGTCGACGAACGCCGCCGCCCGGCGCATCACGCCGACCGCCAGCGATTCGCCGCCCTCGCCCGGAGGCGTCCACAGGTGCTTACGGGTCTGCCGGTCGACCTCGCACGCGGGCCAGGTCGCGAACAGCTCCGCCTTGGTCATGTACGTGGCATCGCCGTAATGCTGCTCGCACAGCAGCGCGGTCACGTCGACCGGCCTGCCGGGGAGTGCCAGTTCCACGGTGTCCAGGGCTCGCCGGTAGGGCGAGGAGTACACGTACGGGTCACGGCCCACGAGGATCTCCAGCGCGGTACGGAGCCACTGGCACTGGCGGAAACCGCGGGGCGTCAGCCCGACGAGGTCGCGGGACAGGGCGTGCGCGGCCCGGCTGTTCCACGGCCGCGGGTCCTGGTAGAAGCTGGTGTGCTTGGTCGCGTTCTCGACCGACTCGGCATGGCGAACAATGGTGAGGAGCATGCGTTCACCCCAGTTCAGGCTGGCTGGAGAAGAACAGAAGGGTCTGTCGCGGATCGAGTTGAGACCGGCGAGCAGCTGGCCGCCGATACTCACGACACGTTAGAACTAGGACTATCTTCGGGAGCATGTGATGCACCGTCAATAGGGCTAGGACTATCGAGTGAGGTTGTCCGAATCCACGCGACACTGGAGGTACGGATGAGCAGCCCCGCCTACCGGCAAATGGCCGCCGAACTGCGCGCCGCCATCGAGGACGGGACCTACCCCGCGGGCGGGACCCTGCCGAAAATCGTCGACCTCGCCCAGCAGCACGGCGTCGCGAAACAGACCGCCCGCGAAGCAGTAGCCGAACTTGAGGCCGAGGGCCTGGTCGACGTCACCCGCCGCCGCGGCACCGTCGTGCGCACTCCGCCGACCCGCCGCCGGCTCACCCGCAGCCGCCAGGTCTACCGCGACGACCGCGGCTACTACTTCGACGCCTCCGCCCAGAGCTGGATCGCCCTCGAATCACCTACCGTCACCTGGGCGCCCGCCCCCCGCGACATCGCCGCGCTGCTTCGTCTTCCCGAAGGCGAGGAGCAGGACGTCCTGGTGCGGGACCGCCTCATGGGCGACCCTGCCACAAGGACGCCCCTCCAGCTGGCCACCAGCTACCTGCCTGCTCCTGTCGCCCGCGGTACCCGGCTCGCGGAGACGGACACCGGTCCCGGAGGCATCTACGACCTGCTCGAGCAGATGGGCCACGCCCCGCTCTCCTGGGAGGAGGCCGTCAGCGCCCGCATGCCCACCCCCGTTGAGAGCGACCGCCTGCACCTCCCAAGAGGAGTCCCGGTCCTGCGCATCACCCGCACGACCACGGGACCCGACGGCACCGTCCTCGAGATCAACGACACCCGCATGTCCGCCAGCACCTTCGATGTCGGCTACGCCCTCACCCGGCACCCCACCGCCGAACACCCGTGACGGGACGGCCTTCCGGCGCTGATGCGCGTCTCGCGCGGAGCCACCCGTTCAGCGTGTATCGCCGGAGTGGTAGAAACGGCAGCTCACACCGGGGCCCGGAGGGCGGGGCTCGCCGGGGCGCGGGTCGTACAGAGCGCGGCCGCCGGGCCAGGTTCCGGCCTGCGCTGTCGGTGCCGACTGCGAGCGGAACAGGCCGCGCTTGTTCTTCAGCTCCGCTTCCGCCACCTCCCTGGCCGCGGCTTCCTGCGTCTGGAAACGTGCGGCCTTCTCCGCCCTCACCTGTTCATAGTGTTCGTCCAGGCACGGCCTGCACAGCTCATCAACCTCACTGCGCCAGTTGGACTGCCGGATCGACTGCCGGCGCTCATCGGTGAACTTCCCTCCGCAGCGGGTGCACACCGGCCGCTGCGCCGCTGCGCGGCCTCACGCTCTGCGGCACGGCGGCGCGCCTCCTCCCGCTAGGAGCATCGCGGGCACGCCGGCGTCCGGGGCGCGCACGCCCTGGGCTCGGCGGCACCCAGCCCGCGGCGCGGCTGCCCGCACCCGGTGATCAGCGGCCCCCGGACGGTTCAGCGCCCCCGGGTGAGGCGGGCGTGCAGGCTCCGTGCCGTGGCGTCGGTCAGCGCGGCGATCTGGTCGACGACGACCCGCTGCCGCGCCCGGTCGTCGTCGGCCGCGTGGTACAGCGCGCGGAACTGCGGGTCGAGGCCCTCGGGGGCGCGGGCGCTGAGGGCCTCGGCGAGCTCCCCGAGGACGACGCGCTGGTCGGCCCGGACCTGTTCCTGCTCGTCGCGCTGCATCACATAGAGGTCGGCGACGGCCTTCAGCACCGCGCACTCCAGCCGGGCCGCCCGCGGGACGACCAGTTCGGCGGCGTAGCGGGTGAGCCGGCCGGGCCCGTACGCCTTGCGGGTGGCGCTCTCCGCGGCGAGGCAGAACCGCCCGATGAGCTGGCTGGTGGCGTCCTTGAGACGGGCCTGGGCGAGGGCCGAGCCGTCGTAGCCGTGCGGCCACCACTCCTGCTCCATCAGGCGGTCCAGGGCCTCGGCGAGCTCGTCCGGTTCGGTGCCGGGCGGGGCGTAGCGGGCGACGGCGCAGGCGAAGACCTCCCTGCGCTCGGGCTCGGCGAGCAGCAGACCGGGGTCGAGATGCCCGGCGTGCAGCCCGTCCTCCACGTCGTGGACGGAGTACGCCACGTCGTCCGACCAGTCCATGACCTGGGCCTCGAAGCACTGCCGGTGCTCCGGCGCGCCCTGCCGCAGCCAGTGGAACAGCGGGAGGTCGTCGGCGTAGACGCCGAACTTCGGGGAGTCGGGGTCGGTGGGGTGACCGCCGCGCGCCCAGGGGTACTTGGTGGCGGCGTCGAGCGCGGCGCGGGTGAGGTTGAGACCGACGCTGACCTGCTCGCCGTCCGCGTCGCGCAGGAACCGCTTGGGCTCCAGGCGGGCGAGCAGCCGGAGCGACTGGGCATTGCCCTCGAAGCCGCCGCAGTCCTTGGCGAAGTCGTTGAGGACCTGTTCGCCGTTGTGCCCGAACGGCGGGTGGCCGAGGTCGTGGGCGAGGCAGGCGGTCTCGACGAGGTCCGGGTCGCAGCCCAGCGCCGCCCCGAGCTCCCGCCCGACCTGGGCGCATTCGAGGGAGTGGGTCAGCCGGGTGCGCGGGCTGGCGTCCCAGGACAGCGAACGGTCGCCGGAGGCCGGGTCGTGGGGCGCCGAACCGGGGGTGACCACCTGGGTCTTCCCGGCCAGCCGGCGCAGCGCGGCGGAGTGCAGGACCCGGGCCCGGTCGCGCTGGAAGGCCGTGCGGCCGGGGCGCTTGTCGGGCTCGGGGGCCCGGCGCTGGACGTCCTCCCCGGCGTAGGGGCCGTACTGCTCCTGTGCGGTCTCCCGCGCGGGAAAGGAGCTCACCCGGTCGTTTCCTGCCATACAGGGACGGTAACGGGCCCGGCCGACAGCCGGGGCACCGCCTGTCACGCGGGGGAGGAATCGGTTCCGCACCGCGCTCCGCCCTCGGCCCTCTGCCCTGGGTCCTCTGCCCTGGGTCCTCTGCCCTGGCTCCTCTGCTCTCGGTCCTCCGCCCACTGCCCTCTGCTCTCCGCCCTCGGCCCTCTCCTCGCTGCCGTCCCGCGGGGTCCGGCGCGCCGTCGTGGGGTCTGCCGCCGGGCCGCCCGCGGTCGTGGGGCCGCCGCCCGCCCGCTGTCGTGGGGGCCGCCGCCCGCCTGCTGTCGTGGGGGGGGCCGCCGTCGCCCCACCCGCGGTCGCGGTTCCGCCGGCAGCGTCCCGCCCGCTGTGGCGGGACGGCGCCGGCCCGGTGCGGCCCCGGGCCGGGACGTCACACGGTGTCCCGGGGCCGGGGCTGTCACGCGGACCGGGAGCCCGGAGCGTCACGCCGCGGCCGGGCGCCGCTCCATCATCCGTACCGGTGCGGTGGCGAGCGCCTCGTCGTAGCGGTGCAGCAGCAGCCGGGCCATGGCCGGGTGCGCGCCGAGCGGCGCGGCGGCGACCCCCGGGGCCTCGGCGGCGCTCCGGGCGGCGAACCGGCCCGGGGCGGTGTAGTAGGAGGCGACGGCGATGCGCCCGTGGCCGCGGGCCCGGAGCTCGGCCACCGCGTCGGGCACGGTGGGGCCCGCGGCCGAGGCGTAGGCGGGCAGGACGGGCACTCCGCCGAGCCGGGCGGAGAGCAGTTCGGCGGTGGCCGCGGTGTCGACGGCGGAGTCGGGGTCGCGCGAGCCCGCGGCGGCCAGCACCACGGCACCGCGCTGCATTTCTGTCCGGTTTACTGCCGGTTCAGTGTAGTCTGCGCCCGTGCCGCTGGAGTGGCCGGTTACCGCGGTACCGCCCAGGTGGTGGCCGGAATCCGGCGCCCCCACGGCGGGCCAGCCCGCTTCGACGAGCCGGCCGTGCAGGGCCTCGGCGAGCAGCGGGTGCGGGCCGAGCGGCGCGGCGATCCGGGCCCGCAACCCGGCCGCGGCGGCGAGGGCCTCCGGAATGTCGTGCTTCACATGGTGACCGCGGCCGAGCAGCAGCGGCACCAGCACCGCCTCGCCGCGCAGGGCGGCCAGCGTGTCGGGCAGCAGCGGCGCGTTGAGCTCGATGTGCCCGAGCCGGACGGGGACCTCGGGCCGCAGGGCCCGGACCCGGTCGAGGAGAGCCCGGACGGTGCGCAGGGCGCGCGGGTCGCGGCTGCCGTGGGCGACGGCGACCAGGGCCGGGGGCCGTCGGCGGCCCCCGGGCAGCGGACGCCGCGGACTACGGGCGCCGGCGTGCGGCAACTGGCTGCTGAGCTGTGCGGTGATGCGGAACATGAGCTGCGCCGTACTGTCGAGGGGGACCGGAACCGGCCGGCCGGGCCTCCGGGGCCCGCTGCCGGGGTGGGACGAGGGTGGCCGAGGGGTGCCCGCGGGCGGTGTCGACGCCGTCATGAAGGAAGTCTGGCCACCGGTCGTTGCCGGGCGATTGCGGCCGGATGACACCTGGTTTCGGAGGCCTCACGGTGCGTCGAGCCCGACGGGGAAGCCCGCGCCAGGAGAGCCCGCGGACCGCCGGTCGCCCCCAGGGCCCGCGGACCGCCGGTCGCCGCGCGGACCGCCCGGTCGATCACTCGTGCGAACCGTTTCCGTCCATCCGTCGTCCTTCCCCTCGGTGGGGAAGCGATCAGGCCCGTGGGTGGGAAGCGATCAGGGGAGGATCGGATGGGCGGACCTCGGCTGCCACGGTTCCAGGGAAGCGGGCCGGCGGGGAGGCCGCGTCCCGAGGTGCGCACATCGTGGCCCGGACATCGGAGATCGTGGCTCGGCATCCGGAATACCGGACTGCGCAGAGCATGGCCCGGGCTCCAGCGGCTGTGCACCGCATGGCGAACCTGGCCCCTCCGGAAGCAGCGGCGGGCCGTGCGGGCCGCCGTGCTGGCCTGCGTACTGGCGCTGCTGCCGATGACCTGGCTGTACGCGACCACGTCCGACCGGATGCGCGATGTCGCGGGCGCCCCGTCCGCGCCGGTGGCCGTGGTCTTCGGCGCCGGGCTGTTCGGGGGCCGGCCCACGCCGTACCTCGCGCACCGGCTGGAGGCGGCGGCCGAGCTCTACCGGCAGGGGAAGGTCCGGGTCGTGCTGGTGACCGGCGACAACAGCCGGACCGACTACGACGAGCCGGACGCGATGCGCGGCTACCTCATGCGGCACGGGGTACCGGGGCGCCACATCGTCAGCGACTACGCGGGCTTCGACACCTGGGACTCCTGCGCCCGGGCGAAGCGGATCTTCGGGGTGGACCGGGCGCTGCTGGTCAGCCAGGGGTTCCACATCCGGCGGGCGCTGGCGCTCTGCGGGGCCGCGGGCATCGACGCGTACGGCGTCGGGGTGGCCGAACCCCAGGACGTCACCTGGTGGTACGGCGGCACCCGGGAGATCGCCGCCGCGGGCAAGGCGGCCCTGGACTCGGCCCTGCGCCCGGAGCCGCACTTCCTCGGCCCCCGCGAGCACGGGGTGACCCGGGCGCTGGGCGGCTGAGCGGTGCCGTGACGGGGGAGCCGCCGTGACGGCGGACCGGTGCCGTGACGGCGGACCGGCCCCACTCCTCACCCCGCCCCCGCGCGCCCGCTGAGGTGACCGTGCGCCGGGTGTAACCCGGGGAGTCCCGGGGCGTAACACCCCCGACGCACGCTGGCCGCATGCGCACCGAGACCGCGGCCCCCGTCGACACCCACTGTCCGTACTGCTCGCTGCAGTGCGGCATGGGACTGCAGCCCGGGGCGGGCGGGGTGGAGGTGGTGGAGCGGACCGCGTTCCCCGTCAACCGGGGCGCCCTGTGCGGCAAGGGCCGGACCGCGCCCGCCGTGCTGTCCTCCCGGGTACGGCTGACCGAGCCGCTGGTCCGCTCCCCCGCCGGGGAGCTCGAACCGGCCGGCTGGGAGGAGGCCCTGGACCGGGTCTCCACCGGTCTCGCCGGGGCGCGCGCCGGGCACGGGCCGGACGCGGTCGGTGTGTTCGGGGGCGGCGGGCTGACCAACGAGAAGGCGTACGCCTTGGGCAAGTTCGCCCGGGTGGCGCTGGGCACCTCGCAGATCGACTACAACGGGCGCTTCTGCATGGCGTCGGCCGCCGCCGCGCACCAGCGGGCGTTCGGGCTGGACCGCGGGCTGCCGTTCCCGCTGGCGGACATCCCCGGCGCGGGCTGTGTGATCCTGGTCGGCTCCAACCTCGCCGAGACCATGCCCCCGGCCGTCCGCTACCTCACCGAGCTGAAGGAGAACGGTGGGACCCTGATCGTCATCGATCCGCGCCGGACCCGCACCGCCGACCAGGCCGACCTGCACCTCGCGCCGCGCCCCGGCACCGATCTGGCCCTCGCCCTGGGCCTGCTGCACCTGGTGGTCGCGGAGGGCAGGCTGGACGAGGAGTTCATCGCCGCCCGGACGTCCGGCTGGCCCGAGGCCCGCGCCGCGGCGATGGCGCACTGGCCGGAGCTTGTGGAGCGGATCACCGGTGTGCCGCTGCCGCAACTGCGCCGGGCGGTGGCCCTGTTCTGCGACGCGCCCGCCTCGATGGTGCTGACCGCCCGCGGCCCCGAGCAGCAGTCCAAGGGCACCGACACCGTGGGCGCCTGGATCAACCTCTGCCTGGCGACCGGGAACGCCGGGCGCCCGCACGCCGGTTACGGCTGCCTCACCGGCCAGGGCAACGGGCAGGGCGGACGCGAACACGGCCAGAAGGCCGACCAGTTGCCCGGCTACCGCAAGCTCACCGACCCGGCGGCGCGCGCCCATGTGGCGGGCGTGTGGGGCGTGGACCCCGACGCGCTGCCGGGCCCGGGCCGCAGCGCCTACGAGCTGCTGGACGCCCTGGGCACCGAGGTGAAGGCGCTGCTGATGATGGGCTCCAACCCGGTGGTCTCCGCGCCCCGCGCCGCCCACATCGAGGAGCGGCTGCGCTCCCTGGACTTCCTCGCCGTCGCCGACGTGGTGCTCTCCGAGACCGCGCAACTCGCCGATGTGGTGCTGCCGGTGACGCAGTGGGCGGAGGAGACCGGCACCACCACCAACCTGGAGGGCCGGGTGCTGCTGCGCCGCCGGGCCCTCGACCCGCCGCCCGGGGTCCGTTCGGATCTGGACGTGCTCCACGGCCTCGCGGCCCGGCTGGGCCGGGAGAAGGGGTTCCCCACCGATCCGGAGGAGGTCTTCGACGAGCTGCGCCGCGCCTCGGCGGGCGGCCCCGCCGACTACTCCGGCATCACCTACGGCCGGATCGCCGCGGAGGACGGGGTCTTCTGGCCCTGTCCGGACACCGCCCGGCCGCACCCGGGCACGCCCCGGCTCTTTCTCGACCGGTTCGCCACGGACGACGGGCGGGCGCGGTTCGTCCCGGTGACGCACCGGCCCGCCGCCGAGGAGCCGGACGCCGACTACCCCGTGCTGCTGACGACGGGCCGGGTGCTGGCCCAGTACCAGTCGGGGGCCCAGACCCGGCGGGTCGACGAGCTGAACACCGCTGCCCCGGGGCCGTTCGTGCAGCTGCACCCGCAGCTCGCCGAGCGGGTGGGGGTGGCCGAGGGCAGCCCGGTGGCGGTGGTCTCCCGCCGCGGGCGGGCGGTCGCACCGGCCCGGATCTCGACCGACATCCGCCCCGACACGGTCTTCATGCCCTTCCACTGGCCGGGGGCCGGCCGGGCGAACTCGCTGACCAACCCGGCGCTCGACCCGACCTCGCGGATGCCGGAGTTCAAGGTCTGCGCGGTCCGGCTGGAGGCGGCCCCGGCGGACGGCTGACCCCGGTGGGAGGCGGTGGAGGACCGGTGCGGGCCGGTGCGGGCCGGTGCGGGACGGTGCGGGGCCAGGCCTGACCGGCCGCCCCCGATCCGGCCGGCGACGGCCGGACCGGCTCCTCCTGTGAACCGGGCCGGTGCGGGGACCGCGGCGGCACAGCCCTCGCCCCTCCGCCGCGGCGAGGCCCTCCGCCCGGCGCACCGGCCCGCCGGTGTCAGTGGGCGTCGATCTCCCGCAGATACGCCTGCTTGGCCGGCTCGTCCAGGAAGGACGCCCGGAAGGAGTTGCGGGCCAGGGTGCGCACCGTCTCCTCGTCCAGCCCCAGGGCGTCGGTCACGGCCACCATGTTGTCGTGCAGGTAGCCGCCGAAGTAGGCGGGGTCGTCGGAGTTGACGGTGACCAGCAGCCCGGCGTCCAGCATCAGCCGCAGCGGGTGGTCCTCCAGCCGGTCGATGACGCGCAGCCGGACGTTCGACAGCGGACAGACCGTCAGCGGCACCTGGTCGGCGACCAGCCGGGCGACGAGGGCCGCGTCCTCCAGGGACCGCACGCCGTGGTCGACCCGGTCGACGCCGAGCACGTCCAGCGCCTCCCACACATAGGAGGGCGGGCCCTCCTCCCCCGCGTGGGCGACGCACTTGAGACCGGCCTCGCGGGCCAGCGCGTACACCTCGCGGAAGGCGGACGGCGGGTTGCCGACCTCGGCGGAGTCCAGCCCGACCGCGGTGATCCGGTCCAGGTGGGGGCGGGCGCTCTCGAAGGTCGCCACGGCGGACTCCGGGCTCTCGTCCCGCAGGAAGCACATGATCAGCCGGGTGGTGATGCCGTGCTTCTCCGGGGCGGCGTCCAGCGCGCGGGCGAGGCCGTTGATCACGGTCCCGATGGGCACCCCGCGCGAGGTGTGGGCCTGCGGATCGAAGAAGATCTCGGCGTGCCGGACGCCCTGCTCCCGGGCGCGGGCCAGATAGGCGTCGGCCAGGTCCGCGAAGTCGTCCTCGGTGCGCAGCACCGCCATCAGCGCGTAGTAGAGGTCCAGGAAGGACTGCAGGTCGGAGAAGGAGTACGCGGCGCGCAGCGCGTCCTGATCGGCGTACGGCAGCCGGATCCCGTTGCGCTCGGCGAGCGCGAAGGCGAGCTCGGGCTCCAGGGTGCCTTCGATGTGAAGGTGCAGTTCTGCGGTGGGGATCGGGCGCACGGGCGGGAACACCTGCTCTGTGTTGCGGGGACGGTCCGGTACCGGGGGCGGGGCCGACCGCCGGGGTGCGGGGCTGTGGGGCTGTGGGTTACGGGGCTGTGGGGCTACGGGCTGTGGGGTTGCGGGCCTCAGGGCTACGGGGCTGTGGGCGTGCCGGCCGCCCCGGAAGCGGAAGTGATCATTCAGGGTCAGGAGTCATTCAGGGTAACGCGCCGATCCGGACGGCCAGTCGCCGCCGCGCACCTGCCTGCCGGACGTGCGCAGCCGCCTGGCCACCGGTTCCGCGGCGAGGTAGACCCAGGCGCGGGCGGCTCCGCCGGCGGCGGGCAACACCTCGCGGACCACGCGTTCGTAGATGTTCGCGGGGTCGCCGGGGGCGTAGTCCTCCAGCTCGTCGAGGGCCGCGAGCAGCGCGGCGTAGTGCGCGGCGGCGGGGGTGACGAGCTCGCCGCGGATCTCTCCCCGCGGGTCCTCCACGGCGTACGGCCAGCCGGGCCCCTCGTAGAGCACCGCTCCGCGCATCGACCCCGGCTCCTCGGCGACGGTGCGGCCGAGGAGGAAGCGGTCGTGGTTGACCTGGCCGGGCCTGAGCGTGCCGTAGACGAAGAAGGGCAGCCGCTCGGGGGCGGCCGGGTCCCCGGGGGTCGGTCGGGTCGTCATGGCAGGGGTACCTCCTCGGGGCCGGGGCGCTGGGACCAGCCTGCACCGGGGCGTCCCGGCGGCGGGGAGCGGGGGCCTCCCCAGGGCCCCTGACCGGGCGGTTTCTCCCGTACCGGGGCGGCTTCCCGGAGCACGCCCCGGCAGGCGCGGAAAGGCGTCCGCGGGGCCCCGGCCGTAAAATCCAAGACATGGGAGAGCGGCCGTTCGCGCCCGCCGCGCCGGAACTCGTCCTTGAAGCCGACGGCGACTCCCGGGTGATGCGTCCCAGCCGGTCGTACCACGTGGGGCGCGATCCCTCGAGCGACATCGTGCTGAGCGATGCCAGGGTCTCCTGGCACCACGCGGTGCTGCGGCCCTCCGCGGGCCACTGGATGCTGGAGGACACCGGCAGCACCAACGGCACGTACGCGAACGGGGAACGCGTCCGGCAGTCGGGGGTCGGGCCCGGCACCGTCATCCGCTTCGGCAGCCCCGCCGACGGCCCCCGCGCGGTGCTCAGCGGGCTGCCCCGGCCCCGGCCGTACGAACGGCCCCCCGCGGTCTCCCACCCCTCGGCCACCAACACCTTCCGGCGGCCGACCTCGGTCCGTCCGCTGTCCCCGGAGCGCACCGTGCGGATCGGCCGGGCGGCCGGCAACGACCTGGTCGTCGCCGATCTGTCGGTGTCGCGGCACCACGCCGAGCTGCGGGCCACCGGGGTGGACGGCGGGCACGAGATCGTGGACCTCGGCAGCCACAACGGCACCTATCTGAACGGGCAACGCGTACTGCGGGCCCTGGTCGGGCCCGGGGACATCATCGGCATCGGGCACTCCGCGTTCAGCCTGGCCGGGGACGAGCTCCAGGAGTTCGTCGACACCGGCGAGGTGTCGCTCGCCGTCCAGGACCTCACGGTGCGGGTCGACCGGGGGCGGCGGACGCTGCTGGACGACGTGTCTTTTCCGGTGGGCGAAAAGTGCCTGCTCGCGGTGGTCGGACCGAGCGGCGCGGGGAAGTCGACGCTGCTCAACGCGCTGACCGGGCTGCGGCCGGCGGACCGGGGCACGGTGCTCTACGACGGCCGGGACCTGTACCGGGACTACGCGGAGCTGCGGCAGCGCATCGGGCTCGTCCCGCAGGACGACATCCTGCACACCCAGCTGACGGTGCGCCGGGCCCTCGGCTACGCCGCCCGGCTGCGCTTCCCCGAGGACACCGCGAAGGCCGAGCGGCAGGCCCGGGTGGACGAGGTGATCCACGAGCTGGGTCTGGACCAGCGGGTGCGGCAGCACGTCCACAGCCTCTCCGGGGGCCAGCGCAAGCGGGTCAGCGTGGCGCTGGAGCTGCTGACGAAGCCGTCGCTGCTCTTCCTCGACGAGCCCACGTCCGGTCTCGACCCGGGCATGGACCGCTCGGTGATGCACATGCTGCGGGGGCTGGCGGACGACGGGCGCACCGTCATCGTGGTGACGCACAGCGTGCTGAGCCTGGACGTGTGCGACCGGCTGCTGGTGCTGGCGCCCGGCGGGCGGATCGCCTACTACGGGCCGCCGGAGGAGAGCCTGGCGTACTTCGGCTTCCGGGAGTGGCCGGAGGCGTTCGAGGCCTTCGAGAACGACACCGGGCGGGACTGGGCCGGGCGGTTCCGCGCCTCCGCGCAGTACCGGCAGTACATCGTGGCCGCCACGGAGCAGCCGCAGCGCCCCCGGGAACCGGCGCAGAGCTCGGTGGCGCCGCCGAAGGCCCAGAGTTGGGGGTCGCAGCTGTGGACGCTGATCCGGCGGTACGCGGCGGCGCTCGCCGCCGACCGGACCTTTCTCGCCGTCATGGTCGTGCTCCCCTTCGTGATGGGCGCGATGGCGCACGCCCTCGCCGGGAGCCGGCTCGGCCGGCAGGAGGCGATGAACACGCTGCTGATCCTGTGTGTGGGGGCGGTGCTGACCGGCGCCGCCAACGCGGTGCGGGAACTGGTCAAGGAGAGAACGATCTATCAGCGGGAGCGGGCCGTCGGGCTGTCCCGCTCGGCGTATCTGATGTCCAAGGTGGTGGTGCTGGGGCTGATCACCGTGGTCCAGGCGGTGGTGCTGACCGTGGTCGGGCTGTTCGGGGTGGACCTGAACGCCCCCGGCGGCGCAGGGGTGTTCCTGCCGGCCGGTGTCGAGATCGCGCTGGCCGTGGCGCTGCTGGGGTTCACGGCGATGATGCTGGGCCTGTTCGTGTCCGCCCTGGTGCGGAAGGAGGAGGTCACCATGCCGCTGCTGGTCCTCCTCGCGATCGTGCAGGTGGTGTTCTGCGGCGCGCTGCTGAAGCTGAGCGGAGTGCCGGGGCTGGACCAGCTGTCGTGGCTGGTGCCCGCGCGGTGGGGGCTGGCCGCCATGGCCGCCACGGTCGACCTGCAGCGCATCGTGCCGCAGAGCGTCGCGTCGGACCCGCTGTACGACCACGCGGCGGGGATCTGGGTGCTCGACATGGGCATGTTGGTGGTGCTGTCGGTGCTGCTGGGTTACGCGGTGACGAAGCTGCTGCGCCGCCACGAGCCGGACGTCATGCGGGAGTAGCGGGTGGTCGCGGTGCGCGGCGGAGTACCGGGCGGGTGCGGCGGCGTGCCAGGCGGGGGCGGCGGGGTGCCGGGCGGGTGCGGTAGCCCGTCCGGCCGGGGGCGGGACGGGGCGCGGGGCACGGCAGGGGGCGGGACGGAGCACAGCGCGGACGGCAGGGCGCAGGAAGCGGACAGCAGAGTGCAGGAAGGGCACGGCAGCGTGCAGGAAGCTGACGGCAGGGCATAGGAAGGAGCCGCCGATGACGACCGAGGCCGACTTCCGTCCGAGCCATGTGGTCCCCCGGGAGGGCATGGCCACCTGGTCGGCACCGGACGGTGCCTGGCCATCGGTCCCACTGGACCCGTTGCTGCCCGTCCAGGTGGTCGACCGCCGGGGGGACTGGGCGCTGGCGCTGTGTTCCAACGGCTGGTCGGCGTGGGTGGACGGGCGGCTGCTGGTGTCCGTGCCGCGCCACCCGCCCGCGCCCGGCCGCCCCGCCGTACGGGAGGCGGACCCCCGGCCGCTGCTGGAGCGGGTGGCCGACGAACTGGCCGAGTACCGGCACCTGGTGGCGGAGCTGGCGGCCGGGCGGCTGGACAGCGGCACGTTCCGGCAGCGGACCGAGGGCCGCCGGGTGGGCGTGGTCGTGGACGGCGAGTCGGTCTGGCTGTACGACGCGCGCCATGAGCGGTGGTGCTACTGCGACGGCACCTCGCTGCAGACGTTCGCCACGCCGGAGGGGCCGGTGCGGACCCGGTGGGGTGACGGCTGATGACGGGGCGGGAGCGGGAACCGGGTGAGCGGGAGCCGGACGCCGGTGCAGGCAGGGATCCGGGTGAGCGGGAACCGGACGCCGGTCCGGGTGGGGATCCGGGTCCGCTCGGGGCTGCCGGTGCCCGTCCCAGTGCGTCCGAGGGCCCCGGGCGGCGGGTCGCCACCTACCGGCTGGAGCAGGAGATCGGGCGGGGCGGCATGGCCGTCGTCTACCGGGCGGAGGACCTGCGGCTGGGCCGCACGGTGGCGGTCAAGCTGCTCGCTCCCGAACTCGCGCGCAACGAGACGTTCCGCCGGCGGTTCGAGCTGGAGTCCCGGGTGGCCGCGGCGATCGACCATCCGCACATCGTGCCGGTCTTCGAGGCCGGTGAGACGGACGGGGTGCTCTTCATCGCCATGCGCTACGTCGAGGGCCGCGACCTGCGGGCGCTGCTCGACCGGGACGGCCCGCTGTCCATCGAGGACGCCTGCCGGATCGCCGTCCAGGTGGCGTCCGCCCTGGACGCGGCCCATGCGCACGAACTGGTGCACCGGGACGTCAAGCCCGGGAACATCCTCGTCGCCGAGGGCACCGACGCCGACCACCCCGAGCACGTCTATCTGACCGACTTCGGGCTGACGAAACGGGCGCTGGCCCTCAGCGGGTTCACCAGCGCCGGGCAGTTCGTGGGGACGCTCTCCTACGTGGCGCCGGAGCAGATCTCCGGCCGCCCGGTCGACGGCCGCTGCGATGTCTACAGCCTGGCCTGCGTCGTGTTCGAGGCGCTGACGGGCGCCCCGCCGTTCCGCCGCGAGGACGACATCGCCCTGCTCTGGGCGCACCAGAACGACCCGCCGCCGGTGCTCTCCGAACGGCGGCCGGAACTTCCGCCGGCCGCGGACGAGGTGATGGCCAGGGCCCTGGCCAAGGCTCCCGACGACCGCTACGGCACCTGCCGGGAGTTCGTGTCGGAGCTGCGCACGGCGGGCCGGACCGTACGGCCCTCGGACACCGGGCACCGGCGGCCCGCGGAGCGGACGCCGACCCGGCTCGATGTGCGGCCGGGCGCACCGGAACCGCCGTCGGCCCCGCCCCCGCCGCCGCGCTGGGCGGCACCGGTCTTCGCCGTGCGGCGCGGCTGAGGACACCACGGCCGGACGGCCACAGTGACGGCGACGGCGACGGCGACGGCGACGGCGACGGCGGCCGACACAACCACCACGGCCACGGCCACCCGTACCGGCCGGGGCCACGACGGCGCCGTCCTCCCCGGAACAGCAGCCCAGCGCCCCCGCACCGCACCTCGCCCCAACTCCGTTCCTTGCTAGGGGATTTACCCGTTCGGGCGGCCCCCCGGCGGTCATCTGCCCTGTGGAATGATCAAGCAGAGTCGTTGCGAGGGGGAGTCGTCATGACCGTCACCGTCCGGCTGGCCGCCACGGCGTCCCGGCCCGCGCTGCTGCTGCGCCCCTGGGAGGACGGTGACGCGGACGCGCTGATCGAGGCGTACCGCGACCCCGCCGTGGGCCGGGCGAAGACACTGCGCGTGACGAACCACGCGGACGCCCGTCGCTGGCTGGACCTCGAACGGCAGGGCTGGGCCGACGGGCACCACCTCTCCTTCGCGGTGCTCATGGCCGCGGAGGACGGCAGGGACGAACCGGTGGGCTACGTGGTGCTGAAGCGTCCGGATCCCGCCGGGCCACGAGCCGAAGTCGGCTACTGGACGATGCCGCGCGCCCGGGGCCGGGGGGTGGCACCCCGCGCCCTGGAAGCGCTGACGTACTGGGCCTTCGAGACCTTCGCCGCCGAGGGGCTCGAGGAGTTGGAACTGCTGCACCAGGCGGACAACACCGCCTCCTGCCGGGTGGCGGAGAAGGGCGGTTTCCCCTTCGTCCGGGTACTGCCGCCCCGGCCGCCAAAGTTTCCGCTGGACGAACACCTGCACCTGAGGCGGGCCCCGGCACTGCCGGGCACCGGCGGAGCCTGAACTTCCGGGCCGGGCGCGGGCGGTCCGGCCTGCCGGGACGAGGCCGTCGCACCGCACCGTGCGCCGCCGACGCCCGAACACCGTGACGCCCCGAACACCGTGACGCCCGGAACACCGCGATACGCCCCGGGCCGCGGCCGGTGGGTCAGCCGGCTCCGGCGCGGACGGCCCCCGCCTCACCCTCCGGGCGGGCCGTCCGCGCCCTGTCCCGGGGCCTCCTCGTCCCGCGCCTCGACCGCGCCATGGTGGCGTACGCGCAGGGCGAGGAGCCCGCCGAGGAAGCCCGCGGCCAGGCCCCACAGCGCGCCGAAGCCGATCAGCGGCAGGAAGTTCGCCCGCAGGGAGACCTCGCCGCCCAGTCCGCCGCCGAGGTCCCCGACACCGATCACGGTGAGGCCGTAGTGCGCGGAGATCCTGGTCAGCAGCCCGATCACCAGCATCGTCAGGGCCATCGCCAGGCCGAGGTGCCAGGCGTGCTGCCAGGGCCGGATCCGGGCGGGTGAGCGGACCGCGGTGAGGAAGCCCGCCCCGAGCAGCGCGACCACGGCCACGACGACCAGCACCCAGGCCCGGTCGTCGCGTTCGGCCACCGCGGCCAGGTCGAGCGTCGCATTGCCGCCGCCGGACGTGCGCAGCACCTCGTCGAGCACCCGCGGCACGGGCAGGCCGATGCCCTCGGCCACCCGGCCGTCCCAGGAGCCGCCGATGCCGACGCCGAACGCCAGCCACACCAGGTTGGGCAGCCCGAGCAGCATCGCGGCCAGGGTCTCCGCGGGGTGCCCGCGGGTGGCGGCCACCACCAGCCCGACGACCACGCCGATCGCCACATAGAGCAGCAGCACCGCCACCATCGCGAACGCGGGTGGCCGTACGGACTCCTGGAAGTGCAGCAGCCGGGACGGCAGCGGGGCGCGGTGGGAGACGAGGAAGGTGAGCGCCAGCACGGCCAGCAGCCACAGCAGGCCGAACCCCAGGGTGGCCGGGACGTCGGCCCGGAAGCCCACGGTCGGGTTGGTGTCGAGCAGATCGCCGATGTCCTCGGCCAGGCCGCCACCCAGGGACACTTCGAACGTGTGGCGGGCGAGGAGGGCGAGCAGCACCAGCATCAGGCACCACAGCACCGCCGTCCGGACGACCCGGTCGAGCACCTCCCGGCCCGTGGCCACCGCCCGGTGCCGCAGCGGCAGCAGGAAGAGCACCGCCACGACGAGGGCACCGGCGAGCGTCACCGACAGCGGGACGACCTCGATGGCCGCGTCCGTCTGTGCCAGGAACCCGGCGTCGCCGGAGAGTTGCACATCGCCGCCGACCGCCATGACGACCATGGCCACGACCACCCGGGGGTACGCCTCGCCCGGCAGGTCCGGGGCGCCCGCCGCCCACAGGCCGAGGCAGGCGACGACCAGCATCGTGACCACACCCGCCAGCACCACCACCAGCGCGTCCAGCCAGGCGCGCACGGGCAGCAGGGCCGGTGGTTCGCTCCCCGTGTCACCCGGGGCGGGGCGTCGCATCTGGCTCACGCAGTCTCCTACGGACTCACGCCACGTCCTACCGACTCACACCGTCCACGGACTTCACGCTGTCCGCCTGCGGACCCGCGCCGCATCCCGCGGGCGGGAGCGTCGTGGGGCGCCCCGACCGGATGGCCCGATTCCTCGTCCCACCGTAAGCACGGGGCCGCCGCCCCGCTTGCGGACGGTGAGGATGCGCCGCACACAATGAGACGAAACAGACCATTGGGGTAACGATGTCTCCCTGAAGTGAGGTAACGGTGTCTCCCGGAAGCCCGCGCCACGGGCGCTCCGGGAACCCCGCGCTTCGCCCCTCCCCGCGGAAGCACGGCTCGGGCCCTCCCGGGCGTCCGGCGGCCCGGCACGCTCCCCGGGCATGCGGCGCCCTCCGGCGTTCCCGAACGGTGCTCCGCGCCGGGAAGCCGGGCCGCCGTAGCCGTACTGCTCGGAGGGTTCGCCGGCTGTTCGGAGATTCGCCGCAGTCCGGAGGTCGCCGCCGTTCGAAGGTTCGCCGCCGTTCGGAGCTTCGCCGCACAGACCGGGATCACGCCGGGAAGGAGAGCCCGTGACCTCCCCACCCCCGCCCGGCCGCCGTCCAACGGGCCCGCCGTCGGGGCCGCTGTCCGGTCGGCCGACGGAGCCCGGCTCGTCCGGTCCGCCGGGCGCCTCCGGCCCGCCGGGCTCGTCCGAGCCTCCGGAGCCGCTCATTCCGGGACCGCCGGAGGGTCCGCCGCCCGGCGGCTCCGGGGGATTCGGCGGTCCGGAGGGGCCGGGAGAGCCGGGCGGCGGTGCGGGCGGCGGGCCGGGCGGGCGCGGACCGCGCCGCCCGTGGTGGCGCTCGGTTCCGCATCTCGCCGCGCTCGCGGGGCTGCTGGCGGCGGCCGTCGCGGTGATCCTCGTCCTCACCCGGTCGGCCGACGAGCCCGGTACGGGCGAGGTGTTCCTCCAGGCGGCCACCGACGGAGGCCGCGACCCGTTCACCGCGTCCACCGCCGAGGACTCCTCCGCCCCGGAGCGTCCCACCGCCACCCCGAGCGCGCCGTCCGCGACCGGCGGCATCCCGAGCATCACCGGCTCGACGCGCGGCCTCTACGGCGGCACCCGCGACGTCGCGAGCTGCGACGTCGAGCAGCAGATCGACTTCCTGTCCCGGAACCGGGACAAGGCCGCGGCGTTCGCCGGCGTCGTGGGCATCCCGCCGAGCCGGATCCCCTCGTACCTGCGCTCGCTCACCCCCGTGCAGCTGCGCATGGACACCCGGGTGACCAACCACGGCTACCGGAACGGCGAGGCGACCGCCTACCAGGCGGTCCTCCAGGCCGGAACGGCCGTCCTGGTCGGTCCGCACGGGCTGCCCCGGGTGCGCTGCGCCTGCGGAAACCCGCTGCAGCCGCCGGTGGCCGTGGAGCGGAACCCGAAGCAGACGGGGCAGGCCTGGGCCGGATACCAGCAGCCGAACGTGGTGGTCGTGGCCCCCGCGTCCCGGGTGATCGACGTCTTCGTCCTGTTCGACCCGGAGACGGGCACCTGGTTCGAACGCCGCCGCGGTGACGACACGGCACGGAACGACCGGGGCACGAGCCGCCCCTCCGACATCCCGGCGGCCTCCCCCGCGCCGCCGACCCGGGACGCCTCACCACCGACCCGGGGCCCCCGGAGCCCGGAGAGGTCCGAGCCTCCGGACACCGCCACGTCCCGGCCTCCCGAGACCCCGACGAGTGCGCCGACCGGCCCGGACAGCCCCGCTCCGGACGGCACACCACCGTGACCGTGCCGGGTCCGCTCGCCCGCCCGGAAGCACAGCGGAACGCCCGGCGGAACGCCTGGCGGAACGCCTGGCGGATCACCCGGCGAAGAGCCCACCGAAGAGCCCACCGAAGAGCCCGACGAAGCTACCGGCGAGGAGCCCGCAGCGGAACCCGGCAGGAGCACCCCGGGGAGCGCACCGGCCTCATCGCGCCGGCCCCGGACGGACCGGCCGGGGTGATCACGCCCACCCGGCGTGCACCGCAGGCAGGCCCGACGGGCCCGCGGCGGGGGCCGGTCAGGCCATCCACTGATCCCAGGCCAGCTTGCACACCAGGCCCACCACCACGACCACCAGGACGCCCCGTACGAAGCCGCTCCCCCGCTTCAGCGCCATGCGCGCGCCCACCGTGCCGCCCGCCAGGTTGAAGACGGCCATCAGGGCGGCGAGCCGCCAGAGAACCGTGCCCTGGACGGAGAACATCGCCAGCGCGCCCAGATTGGTGCAGACATTGACGACCTTGGTCGTGGCGGAGGCCGTCACCAGGTCCATGTGGAGGATCGCGGCGAGGGCGATGACCAGGAAGGTGCCCGTTCCGGGGCCCAGCAGGCCGTCGTAGAAGCCGATGCCCAGCCCCGCCACCAGGACGGCGGCGACGACGCGCTGCCGGGTCGCCGGGCCGGGTGCGGGCGCCGTGCCGAAGGCCGGCCGGAGCAGGACGAACGCCAGCACCCCGAGGAGCACCACCATGATCAGTGGCCGCAGCACCGCGCTGTCGATGCCCGCCGCGAACGAGGCTCCCGCGAGCGATCCGGCCAGTGCCGCCATCCCGATCCGCACGGCCGTCCGGACGTCGACCGGGGCTCTGCGCACGTAGGTGACCGCGGCGGCGGAGGTGCCGACGACCGCCACGGCCTTGTTGGTGCCCAGGACGTACACCGGCGGGAGGTGCGGCAGGCCGACCAGCAGGGCCGGGAGCTGGAGCAGACCGCCGCCGCCCACCACCGCGTCGATCCAGCCCGCCGCGGCGGCCGCGAGGCACAGCAGGAGCAGCGTTGTCAGAGATATGTCGGGCACCGCGGCAGCCTACGCGCCGCGGTGCCCGGCCTCCCGTCACCCGGCCGGCCGTCTCGCGGCTCGCCGGGCCCCGAGTCGCGCCCGGCCGCCCGGCCGGTCATCCATCCGCCCGGCCATCCGTCCGTCCGGGAGACGCAGCAGTGGGGCGGGGCCTGTTCGATGTCCGCCCGGCTGCCCCAGCGCCGGGAGCCGACAGGGCCCGCCCCCGCACGCCGTCGCCCCCGTAAGCCGTCCCCGGAAGTCGTCCCCGGAAGTCGTCCCCGGAAAGCGGGCTCACAGTTCCCCGCGGGCCGCGCTGAGGGCAGCGTTGCGCACGGGAAACAGGGGTGATGCGGGCGGGAAACGCACACCCCGCAGGCTTCGGAGCATGGCACCCGCGCAGCACGACCCCGCCCGCCCCGCAGGCCACCGCATCACGGTGGTCGGCGGCGGCATGGCCGCTGCCCGCCTGGTGCAGCAACTGGCGGCGCGCGGCGGTGCGGACGGCGGTCCGGCGCCGGCCGTCACGGTGATCGGCGAGGAGGCCCACGCGCCGTACAACCGGGTGCTGCTCGCCGACGTCCTGGCCGGCCGGTACGCGCCCGAGGTGATCGGGCTGCCCGCCCCGCCGTCCGCGGCGACCTGGCTGACCGGCGTCCGCGCCGTGCGGCTGGACCGCGCGGCGCGCGAGGTGTGCTGCGACGACGGGCGGCGCGTGCCGTACGACTCGCTGGTGCTGGCCACCGGCTCGAACCCGGTCCTGCCCCCGCTGCGCGGCCTGTTCGCGCCGGACGGCCATGACCTCCCCGAGGGGGTGCACGCCTTCCGCACGCTGGACGACTGCCTCGCGCTGGCCGCCGCCGTCCGGCCCGGCACCCGGGCCGTGGTCATCGGCGGCGGGCTGCTGGGGGTCTCCGCCGCCCGCGCGCTGGCCTCCCGCGCCGCGCAGGTGGTCCTGGCGCAGCAGGGCGAGCGGCTGATGGAGCGCCAGCTCGACGCGGGCGCCTCACGGCTGCTGCACGGACACCTGACGGAGCTGGGGGTCGAGGTGCACACCGAGTGCCGGGTCCGGGGTCTGCGCCTGCGGCCCGCCGGGAGCGGGGGTCCGGACCGGGCCGTCTCGGCCGTCGAACTCGCGGACGGCTTCCGGCTCGACGCCGATCTCGTCGTCCTCGCCTGCGGGGTCCGCCCCCGGGTGGGCCTGGCGCGGGCCGCCGGGCTGCGGACCGACCGCGGCATCGTCGTCGACGACCGGCTGCGCACCTCGGACCCCCGGATTCACGCGATCGGCGACTGCGCGGAGCACGACGGCGTGCTGTACGGCCTGGCCGGACCGGCGCAGGAGCAGGCCGACGCGCTCGCGGGCCTCCTCACCGGAGGCGCCGGGGACACCCCCGGGTACACCGGGACCCGCTCGCTGACCCGGCTCACGCTCTCCGGGCACGGGCCCCGAGGGGGCCGGGCCACGGCGCCGGACGCCACCGTTCCCGCCACAGGAACCGTTCCCGCCACGGGAACCGCCCCCGACACCACCGGCGCGCAGGCCCGCCGCGCGGCCGCCGTCGGCCCGGCCACCGCGACCACCGCGACCACCGCGTCCGCCCCGCTCCCCGAACCGGCCGCCGCCCCCGGGCCGTTCGACCTCGCCGCCTTCGGCGAGACCGAACCCGCGCCCGGCGACGACGTCATCCACCTCTCCGACGCCACCCGCGGCGCGTACCGCAAGGTCGTCGTCCGCGGCGACCGGCTCGTCGGAGGCATCCTGCTCGGCGATCTCGGCACCGTCGGCGCGCTCGCCCGCACCTGGGAGGGCGACGAGCCGCTGCCCTCCGCCCCGCTGCTCCACCTGCTCACCAACGATGGAGGCTCCTGATCATGGCGCTCGCGTCCCTGCCCACGATTGTGCTGATCGGCCACGGGATGGTCGGCCAGCGCTTCCTCGAGGCCCTCGCCGACCGCGGAGTCACCGACCGGGCGCGCGTCGTCGTGCTGTGCGAGGAGCCCCGCGCCGCCTACGACCGGGTCCAGCTGACCTCGTACTTCTCCGGCCGGACCCCCGACGACCTCTCCCTCGTCGAGGCCGGCTTCATGGCGCGCCACGGCATCGAGCTGCACCTCGGGGACCCGGCGGAGTCCATCGACCGCGCCGCCCGCACCGTGACCTCGCGCGCCGGACTGACCATCGGGTACGACACCCTCGTCCTGGCCACCGGGTCCTACCCGTTCGTGCCGCCCGTCCCGGGCAAGGACGCGACCGGCTGCTTCGTCTACCGCACGGTCGAGGACCTGCTCGCGATCGAGGAGTACGCGCAGGGCCGGACCACCGGCGCCGTCGTCGGCGGCGGGCTGCTCGGGCTGGAGGCCGCCGGGGCGCTCAAGGGCCTCGGACTGGACACCCACATCGTCGAGTTCAACCCCCGTCTGATGCCCGTCCAGGTGGACGAGGGCGGTGGCGCGGCGCTGCGGCGCACGGTCGAGGAGATGGGGCTGACCGTGCACACCGGCGTCGGCACCCAGGAGATCACCACGGACGGGGACGGCGCGGTCACCGGCATGTCCCTGTCCGACGGCTCCGAGCTCACCACCGGGCTCGTCGTCTTCTCCGCCGGGGTGCGCCCGCGGGACCAGCTCGCCCGGGAGTGCGGACTCACCGTCGGCGAGCGCGGCGGCATCGGCGTGGACGAACACTGCCTGACCTCCGATCCGTCGGTCTACGCGATCGGCGAGTGCGCGCTGGCGACGGACGGCCGGGTCTACGGCCTCGTCGCACCCGGCTACGAGATGGCCGAGACCGCCGCGGACGCCATCGCGGGCCGGGCCTCGGAGGGGTCGGGCTTCACCGGAGCCGACACCTCCACCAAGCTCAAGCTGCTCGGGGTGGACGTCGCCTCCTTCGGCGACGCGCACGGCACCGCCCCCGGCTGTCTCGACGTCGTCTACGCCGACTCCCGCGCCGGGGTCTACAAGAAGCTGGTGGTCGGCGCGGACGGCACCCTGCTGGGCGGCGTACTGGTCGGGGACGCCGACGCGTACGGCATGCTGCGCCCCCTCACCGGGACGGTGCCGCCCCTCTCGCCCGAGCAGCTGGTGCTGCCGGCCGGCGCGGGGGCGCCCGCCGCGCTCGGCCCGTCGGCGCTGCCCGACGACGCGGTCGTCTGCAACTGCCACAACGTCACCAAGGGCGCCATCCGCACCGCCGTCACCGAGCACCGCTGCACCGATGTCCCGGCCGTGAAGAAGTGCACCAAGGCGGGTACCGGCTGCGGCAGTTGCGTGAAGGTGCTCACCACCCTCGTCAACGACGAGCTGGAGGCCGGCGGCATCACCGTCGACAAGGGGCTGTGCGGCTGCTTCGAGCAGACCCGGGCCGAGCTGTACGAGATCGTGCGGGTCCGCGGCCTGACCACGCACGCCCAGGTGCTCGACGAGCACGGGCGGGAGGCGGCCCGCGGCGGCGACGGCTGCGAGATCTGCAAGCCCACCCTGGGCTCGATCATCGCCTCGCTCGCCCCCTCGATCGGCGCGGACGGCTATGTCCTCGCGGGTGAGCAGGCCGCCCTCCAGGACACCAACGACCACTTCCTCGCCAACCTCCAGCGGAACGGCTCGTACTCGGTGGTGCCCCGGGTCCCCGGCGGGGAGATCACCCCCGAGAAGCTGATCGTGATCGGCGAGGTCGCCCGGGACTTCGGTCTCTACACCAAGATCACCGGCGGTCAGCGCATCGACCTGTTCGGCGCCAGCGTGGACCAGCTGCCGCGCATCTGGGCCCGGCTGGTCGACGCCGGCTTCGAGTCCGGACACGCCTACGGCAAGGCGCTGCGCACGGTGAAGTCGTGCGTGGGACAGACCTGGTGCCGCTACGGGGTGCAGGACTCGGTCCGGATGGCGATCGACCTGGAGCTGCGCTACCGGGGGCTGCGCAGCCCCCACAAACTGAAGTCGGCGGTGTCCGGGTGCGCCCGCGAGTGCGCCGAGGCGCGCGGCAAGGACTTCGGGGTGATCGCCACGTCCAACGGCTGGAACCTCTACGTCGGCGGCAACGGCGGCGCCGACCCCCGGCACGCTGATCTGCTCGCCCAGGACCTCTCCGACGCCGAACTGATCCGGCTGATCGACCGCTTCCTGATGTTCTACATCCGCACCGCCGACCGGCTGGAGCGCACCTCCGCCTGGCTGGAGCGCATCGAGGGCGGGCTGGACCACGTACGGGACGTGGTGGTCCACGACTCCCTCGGCCTCGGCGACGAGCTGGAGCAGCTGATGGCCGACCACGTCGCGGGCTACCGCGACGAGTGGGCGGCGACCCTCGACGACCCCGACCGGCTGCAGCGCTTCGTCTCCTTCGTCAACGCGCCCGGCACGCCGGACCCGTCGGTGCGGTTCGTCCCCGAACGCGACCAGGTGAAGCCCGATCTGACCGTGCTGGCCGGTCCCGTCCTTCCTGTCCGGACCCTCGAAGGGAGCTCTGCCCGATGACACTCGCCCCGGAACACCCGCTCGCCCCCGAACAGCTCACCACGCGCGTGGAACTGCTCGTCGACCAGCGGTGGCTGGCCGTCTGCGACCTCGCCGCGCTCACCCCCGGGCGGGGAGTCGCCGCACTGCTGCCGGACGGCCGGCAGGTCGCGGTGTTCCTGGACCGCGGGGGCGCCGTGTACGCCATCGGCAACCAGGACCCGTTCACCGGCGCGTACGTCCTCTCCCGCGGGCTGGTCGGCCGGGCCGCGGAGGACGGCGGCACCGCTGCCGGGGAGGACGGCGGCACCGCTGCCGGGGAGGACGGCGGCACCGCTGCCGGGGAGGGCGGCGGCGGGAGCCCCGCGACGGCGGGCACCGACATCCCGGGCGCGGTGGAGGGCGCGCGGGCGTTCGTGGCCTCGCCGCTGCTCAAGCAGCGCTTCTGCCTCACCACCGGCCGCTGCCTGGACGACGCGTCGGTGACCGTGCCCGCATTCGCCGTCCGGCTGGGCTGAGCCCGGCCCGGCGGGCTCAGCGGTATTCCGGAGCCGGCGGCTCCGGCGGTGGTGCCCCGGCCCGGGGCAACCGTCCGGGCCGGGGGTTCGGGGGGCGGGCCGGGACGCCATGGGGCCGGTGGGAACGCCGTGCCCCTGGGGTTCCGGCCCGCGCGGGAGCACCGGAACCAGCCGTGCCGCCTCTCGCACAACGGCACCGCCGCGCCTAGGCTGACTCGCGGGTGACGCCATGGGACGGGACTGGGCCGGACGGGACGGCACCGGACAGAACGGCGCGGCCCCTCCGGCGACGAGGCGAGGAGACCGGTCATGACGGGCTGGACGGCGAACGACATTCCGGATCAGGCCGGGCGGACCGCCGTGGTGACCGGCGCCAACAGCGGCCTCGGCTATGTGACCGCCCGCGAGCTCGCACGCCGGGGAGCCCATGTGGTGCTCGCCTGCCGGGACGCCACGCGCGGCAAGGAGGCCGAGGCCCTCATCCGGAGCGAAGTCCCGGACGCCGACGTGCAGTTCGCCCCGCTCGACCTCGCGGATCTCTCCTCGGTGCACGACTTCGCCCGGTCCTTCGAGCGCGACCGGCTCGACCTGCTGATCAACAACGCGGGGGTGATGGCCCTGCCGCACCGGCGGACCATCGACGGCTTCGAGATGCAGTTCGGGGTGAACCACCTGGGGCACTTCGCCCTGACCGGCCTGCTCCTGCCGAAGCTGCTCGCGGCGCCCGCGGGCGCGCGGATCGTGACACTCTCCAGCGGGCTGCACGTCCTGGCCAACATCGACACGCGCGACCTCAACAGCGAGCGCGGTTACCGCCGCTGGGTGGCGTACGCGCGGTCCAAGAGCGCCAACCTGCTGTTCGTGCACGAGCTGGCGCGACGGCTGACCCGCGCGCACGCCCCGGTGACGGCCGCCGCCGCACACCCCGGCTACGCCTCCACCAACCTGGCCACCGCGGGGGTGCGGATGGAAGGCCGCCGGGCGGCCGAGACGATCGTGTCCGCCGGCAACCGGCTGCTGGCCCAGCCCGCCGGGAGCGGCGCGCTGCCCTCCCTGTACGCCGCCACCGCCCCCGGGGTGCACCAGGACGCCTACATCGGCCCGCGGCTGCACTGGCGCGGCGCACCGGTCCCCGCCCGACGGGCCCCGTGGACCCGCAACGACCTGGCGGGCGAACAGCTCTGGGGCGCCTCCGAGCGGCTGACCGGGGTGACGTACGCGGCGCTGGAGCGGTAGCGCGGAAGCGGGAGAACGGGAGCGGTAGAACGGGAGCGGGGGCCGAGCCCGACCGCGCCCGCACGGTGGAGCGGCCCGGGAATGTTTCCGCCTCCAGGATTGTATAAAGTTCAACCAATCCGTTGGCGCCCGTCCCGGGACCTCCGGGCCGCCACCGCGCCGGGGCGGCCGCTCCCGGGCCCCCGGCAGCCCGTACCGAGGAGGAGACTCCCATGGCATCCACCCTCGACATCCGCCGCGCGGACGAGCGCTTCCACACGCGGACCGGCTGGCTGGAGTCCCACCACTCGTTCTCCTTCGCACGGCACCGGGACCCGGCCAACACGCACTTCGGTCTGCTGCTCGTCTCCAACGACGACGTCGTCGCCCCCGGCACCGGCTTCGACACCCATCCGCACCGCGACATGGAGATCGTCACCTGGGTGCTGGAGGGCGGCCTCGTGCACCAGGACTCGGAGGGCCACAACGGGCTGATCCACCCGGGACTCGCGCAGCGGATGAGCGCCGGGCGCGGCATCCTGCACAGCGAGAAGAACGACTCGTGGACGCTCACCGGCGAGCCGGAGCACCGGAACCCGGTGCACTTCGTCCAGATGTGGACCGTCCCCGACGAGGCCGGGATCGCGCCCGGCTACGAGCAGCTGGACATCAACGACGAGCTGGCCCGCGGCAGCTGGACCGTCCTGGCCTCGGGCATGGCCCGGGACCGCGACCGGCGGGCGATCTCGATCCGGCAGAAGCACGCGGCACTCCAGGTCGCCCGCGTCCGGCCGGGCGAGACCCTGGAGATCGCCACGGCGCCGTTCGTCCACCTCTTCGTCGCCCGCGGCGAGGCGGACCTGGAGGGCGCGGGGCGCCTCGGGCAGGGCGACGCCGTGCGGATCGGCCGCGCCGAGGGGCAGCGGATCACCGCGGGGGCGGCGGGCGCGGAGGTGCTGATGTGGGAGATGACGGCGGCCCTCGGCCCGGCAGCCGCCTGACGCACGGGCGGGCCCGGAGCGCGCCCCGGCCCCGGGCCCGTCGAATCCGGCCACTCGGCCACCCTCGGCGCTCCACCGCACCCACGCCACAGCCGTCCCCCGGCCCCTCCGCCCAGCACTCCTCCCCTCCACCACTCCTTCCCTCTCCCCTCCTCCCCTCCTCCCGTCCGCCGGTCAAAGAGCACTGCCGCTTCACCGCTCGTTGTCACCCCGGTCACGGCCCGCTCCTATCGTCCGGTGGCGCGTGACTCCGTGCGCCGTCCGGCCACGGGGTGGTCACACAACTGGCGGTGAGTGACAGTGGAACGTCGCACCTTCCTGCGTGGAGCAGTCATCGGCACCTCGGCCGCGGCCTTCGGCGGCACCCTGATGCGGGGAGCCGCCTACGCGGCCCCCGCTCAGCCCGGCCCCGGCCCCTACGGCGCCCCGGGCGCGGCCGACGCGAACGGCATCCACCTGCCCGGCGGGTTCAGCAGCCGGGTGATCGCCCGGTCGGGACAGACCGTCCCGGGCACCTCGTACACCTGGCACAGCGCACCCGACGGCGGCGCCTGCTTCGCCGACGGCACGGGCTGGATCTACGTCTCCAACTCCGAGATCGACCCCGGCGGCGGCGCGAGCGCCGTCAGCTTCAGCGCGGCGGGTACCGTCACCGGCGCCCGCCGCATCCTCTCCGGCACCCGGCAGAACTGCGCGGGCGGCAGCACCCCGTGGAACACCTGGCTGTCCTGCGAGGAGGTCAGCCGGGGCTACGTCCACGAGACGGACCCGTGGGGCGTGCGGCCGGCCCGGCGCCGCGACGCGATGGGCCGCTTCAAGCACGAGGCGGCCGCCGCCGATCCGGTGCGCCGGACGGTCTACCTCACCGAGGACGAGACCGACGGCTGCTTCTACCGCTTCACCCCCGACACCTGGGGCGACCTGTCCAGCGGCACCCTTCAGGTGCTCAAGGCCGGTTCCGGGACGTCCGGTTCCTTCAGCTGGGCGACCGTGCCCGACCCGGACGGCTCCCCCACCGTCACCCGGAACCAGGTCTCCGGCGCCAAGCGGTTCAACGGCGGCGAGGGGTGCCACTACGCCAACGGCACCGTCTGGTTCACCACCAAGGGCGACAACCGGGTCTGGCAGCTCGACCTGGCGAACGGCACCTACCAACTGGCCTACGACGACTCCCTGGTCGTGGGCACGGACGCCCCGCTGACCGGCGTGGACAACATCACCGGCACCTCCTCCGGCGACCTCTTCGTCGCCGAGGACGGCGGCACCATGGAGATCTGCGTCATCACCCCGGACGATGTCGTCGCGCCGTTCCTGCGGATCAACGGCCAGTCCGCCTCCGAGATCACCGGCCCGGCCTTCTCCCCCGACGGACGCCGGCTCTACTTCTCCAGCCAGCGTGGCACGAGCGGCAGTTCGTCGACCGGCATCACCTACGAGGTCACCGGCCCGTTCCGGGCGTAATCCCGGCCCGACGCGGACGCGGGGGCCGCACCGGCGGCCGGGGTCCGGGGCGGCCCGGCCCCCGTCCGGGCGGTCACCGTGCCGCGAAGCGGCCCTGCCTGCTCAGGGACCTGCCGCTCAGGAACCGGCGCCGCTCGCCGCGGCCGGCACCTCCGCGACCTCCGACGGCGACGGCACCACGGCGGCGGCGCCGCCCCGCAACAGGGCGGCGCCCAACGGCGTCAGGGTGTGCAGCACCGCGCCGCCGTGCCGCAGCGTGACGACGAGCCCGGCCTCCCGCAGCACGCTCGCGTGCTGGCTGGCCGACGCGGCCGACACCCCGACCCTGCGGGCGAGTTCCCCGGTCGTACAGCCGTGGCCGATGGTCCGCAGCACCGCGGACCGGGTGTGCCCCACCAGCTTGCCGAGCGAGCCGACGTCCCCCGCGCAGCTGCGCACCGGCCTCGGCGGCACCGACTCCTCGGTGTGCTCCACCGGGTAGACCAGCACCGGCGTCAGATCCCGGTCGTGGAACGTCACCGGGGTCCGGCGGCAGAAGAACGACGGCAGCAGCAACAGCCCCCGGCCGCCGAGGTACAGGTCCCGGTCGACCGGATAGTCCGACTCCAGCACCGGGGAGCGCCAGCGCATGGTCCCCGGCAGCGACGCCAGCAGCCGGTCGGTGCCGCCGTCCAGCAGCGCCCGGCCGCGCGCCGCCCGGTCGGCCTCGATCCGGGCCCGTATATGCGGCCAGTACGGGGCGATGGCGGCCCGGTGGTAGCTGCGCAGGGCGCCGATGAGCCGGCCCAGCGCCCCACTGTCGCCGTCGGCGAGCTCGCGCAGCCAGCCCGGCCGGGTGCGCGCCGTGCCGAGCAGCGACAGCTCGCGCTGCAGCCGCGGCGCCGGTGTCTCGCGCAGCGCCTCGATCGCCGGCTCCACGCCGAGCACGCCTTCCGGCGGCGTCAGGAAGTCGGGGAAATAACCGCGCGACGGCACCAGGGAAGAGAGCAGGCGTGTTTCACCATTCAACCTGGATCGCGCTTCACAACGCCACGGTCCGTAAACCGTTGGCCCTTGCTTGTCGCGTAGTCGGTGAAAACTGAGGACGGATTCCCATAGCGCGTCCGGACGTGCGGCTATCCGGACCCGGGCGAGATCAAGCCCGGTGAAATGGATGCGTAGCACCAAACCCCCACAAGTGGCCCCCGCCATTGCCCCGGTCACCGAGTATGCACTCCGGCACTGTCGGTTACCACGCCGTTTAAGCCACAGTTGAAACGGGTCGCGGGCCTCCGGCCGCTACCGAAATGCTGGACCCCGTCGGGCACACGGAAGCCGCCGATGGGACTGTTGTGGGGGCAGTGCGGCGGTTCGCTTCCGGGCGGCTTTGGGTACCGCCTCGCGCTCGGCAGGGGTTACGGCCTGCGGTCCGGTGCACACGAGCCCGCCCGGACCGCGGGTCGAACACCTGACAGCCGTCCGCGATACGGCGCCCGCGGAATCCCGGCCCCTCCGAACGGGCCGGCACCCTGCGCAAACGCCCGCCACCGAGGACCACCCCCCTCCCTCCGGCGATTCCCTTCCCGCACTTCCGCCCAGCTCCGCACCGACACGACTTCGACGTGCCGGCGCGCACGCGTCGGCCCAGCGAGCCCCACGCGGCTCGCCCCACCGACTGGCCGGGTACCCTCCATGCGGCGGTCCGATCATGGACCGGTCGCAGCGGACGCGCGGAGGAACGGACTCCAAAAGGCGGACTCGATTCCGCGAACCGCATGGAGCCGGTACGGCGCCGCATGACCCCGCCATCACGCAGGGGATGAGCAAGGGCACGGCGGCCACGGCAATCCCCATGAGGACTCCGGGTGCACGCATTGCGAACCATTTGTGTACCGGTTGCGCACGACAGGGCTGCCGCATTGCCCCATGCTCATAGGACAAGGCCGGGCGTTCCGGCGGCCCGTGCGGAAGTCTCCATCACCGCACCGGAGTTGCCGGAATCCCCGGGACGCCGCACAAGGAACGCCGACAAGCCCATCCCCCGCACGGCCCGCCCGATCGAACTCATTCGTACGGGGTGACGGACTCATTGCACACGAGGCACGCACGGACAGGGAAAGCGATTGCGGCGGCCCTCTCCAGCCCATGAACCATCGAAGCGCACCACGGACAACTCCGGCACAGGACGACTCGCGTCCATCGGCTCGCGTGGCGGTCGCCCGCGCTCCGCGGTTCGGAGACTCGCACCCGCCCGGAGAGCCGGGCACACACCGAGCCGAGCGACGCCCGCACATCCGACACGCAGAACCCGAGGAGGGACATGCGCAAGATCAGGACAGCTACGGTTCTCGCCACAGCATTCGCCACCGTGCTGCTGTTCCCGGGAACGAGCAACGCCGGCACGAACAGCGGCTGGGTCTACACCACCGACTGGGATCCCGGTGGTGCCGGAGCCTTCGGACACGACGGCGACGTGATCAAGGCCTGCGATGACCAGGCGGACGGCTACGACGTCATCATCCATCTGTTCAGGATGAGCAACTACAAGGATCTGGCCACGGTCAAGACGAACGGCGGACACCAGGACTGCGAGACGAGAGGCTTCGCCCGCAAGGTGCCCGAGAACATCCGGGTGGGCATCCGCGTGTCACTGGCGAAGAACGGGCACGAGAAGTTCCACGGCCGGAAGTTCAACCTGATTTCCTGAGTCCGGCGCCCGGCGCCCTGCGGCCGGCCGAGGGGAGCGGAGGCCGGGCCGGACCCGTGGCGCAGGGCAAGCACCGAGGCGTTCACCAAGGAGACGGCCACCCCGGCGCGGGAGTGGGTGGCACCGCCACAAACGGTGCCACCCACTCCCGTACGGCCCCATGCCGTCACCGTTCGCCGGCCACGCCCCGTGGCCGGGCCGCCGGCCGGAACAACTCCCGCGCCGGGGCCCGTCCGAGCCCCGGCCGGACCCCGGCCACGCACGCGTCTCCCCCTGCGCGCTCAGGCCTTGCTGGTAAGGGTCCGGAGCAGGGTGTCGAGATAACGGCGCTGACCGTCGACATCGGAGGGCAGGGCCTGCGGGACCGCGTGGAGGAGCTGGATCTGGCCGAGGTGAGCGGTGTAGACCAGCACGCCGCGACGGTGCGCCTCGTCGGCGGGAAAACCGAGATCGGTGAAGATCTGGGTGACGAACGCGATCCGGCGCTCGGTCACCCGTCGCAGCACGGCGGCCACTTGAGGGTGCGAGATCGACGTCAGCAGGGTGACTTCGATGGGATCTCCGCTGGTCGCCGCCGCAGGGACCGCTTTGAACAGGCTGCGCAGCCGCCGCTGCGGGTCCGGCTCCGGTTCCACCGCAGCGATCACGTGTTCCGTGTTCGTCTCTTCCCAGTGGCTGAGCGCGGCCTCGATCAGCGCGTCCCGGTTGGCGAAGTGCCAGTAGAAACTGCCCTTCGTGGTCCCCAGGCGCTTGGCGAGCGGCTCGACCGCGACAGCCCGCAGGCCGCCTTCACCGATGGCCGTCAGGGCTGCGTCGATCCAGTCCTGAGCAGCCAGTCGGCCGCTTTCACGGGGTGGCTGATTCTTGCGGTGCACCATGGCGCCATACGCTACCGTATGGACATCCATACGCTTCCGTATGGTGCGCGGCGGAGCGTGCAGGAAGACGTTCCGTCGCGGCCGTGCGGGCCCGACGTGCCTGCGTCGAGACCCGTACGGGAGCAGGCGCATCAGGAGGGGGTGTCCGCGGCACGATACCGCGTCCCCTCCCTTCACCACGGGGGAACGAGACCATGCGAACGACCCGGCCCACAGCGCGCGGCACCTGGCCGAAGAGCGGTACCGACAACAGGAATCCGGCAGCGGTGGCCGCCGACGGGCTCACCACCGATCGGCCGGCCGGCCACGGGGGGACGGAGTCATGCTGACCGAGACGGGATTCTGCACCCGGGACGTGGCTCCGGAGGACCGGTTCGACTACTGGCGGGACATCCTGTCCAAGAACGACGCGCCCGCGGAGATTCTCAGCGGCCGGGCATCCGACTTCCCCGCGTCACTACGCATCCTGCAGCTGGGCGCGGTACGCCTGTGGAAGACCGAGCACCCTGGGATGACGCTCCGCCGCACCCGGAAACTGATCCGGCATTCCGATCCGGAGATCTATCACCTGTCACTGGTCCTCCGCGGCACCAAGACGCTGACCCTGCGCGAGCGCGAAGTGCACTACGGAGCCTATGACGTGACGCTCCTCGACACCTCGCGCCCGTACTTCATGGAGGCACGCACCGAAGACGGCGGGGAACACGTCCTGAGCACGGATGTCTTCATTCCGCGTCACCTGCTGCCGCTGCCGGCGACGAGCGTCGGCCGGCTCCTCAACCGGCGGTTCTCCGGCCGGGACGGGCTCGGGGGCATACTCGCCACCTTTCTCACCCGGATCTGGGACGACACCGGCTCCTATCACCCCACCGACGGGCCGCGGCTGGGCACGGTCGCCACCGATCTGCTCTTCGCGCTCTTCGCCCACGTCCTCGACGCCGAGCGGCCCCTCGAACCGGAGCCCCAGCGCCGCAGTCTGACCCTGCGCATCAGGACCTTCATCCACCAGCACCTCTCCGACCCCGGCCTCACCCCCCGCACCATCGCGGCCGCACACCACATTTCCCTGAGCTACCTGCACCGCCTCTTCCAGGAGGAGCAGCTCACCGTCGCCGGCTGGATCCGCCACCAGCGACTCGAACGGGCACGCCACGACCTCGCCGACGCCGCGCTGTGCCACACCCCCGTCTACGCGATCGCCGCCCGCTGGGGTTTCCCCGCGCCTCCGACTTCACCCGCGTCTTCACCTCCGCCTACGGCGTGTCGCCCACGGCCTACCGGAACGAAGCGCGCCACACGAGCATCGGCGCGTAGCGCTCGCCCGTAGCCGCCGGCGGACGCATCGCCGGGCCCTCGCCCTTGAGGCCCGATCGGGGTCGTTCGGCACGGCCCATCGGGCATCCGGCCCGGCATGAGGTGTTCCGCGGGCCGGAGGGAGTGCGGGCCGGAAAAGAACGGGGGCGGCACCTCCGCACAGGGTGGATGGCTGGCTTCCTGACCTGGGAAGCCAGCCATTCCTCATGCCCCAGGGCACTCTCAGGGCACATCGCTCAGGACGGCTTCCATCATGTCGGCCGTCCGATCCACCTCCGCCTCCCACAGATGCGTGTAGACGTTCAGCGTGATCGACGGCTTGGCATGACCGAGGCGCATCTGAACCTGCTTCGGCGTCGCCCCGTTCTTGATCAGCACGGAGGCGTAGAAGTGGCGCAGATCATGAAGCGTAGTGTCCTCGGGGACGCGTACCTTGCTGCCGGACTTCGCCAGGTAGGCGTTCGCCCGCTTGATGTTGCGGGCCCACAGCTTCGCCCAGCTTCCGCGCCGGATCGCCCCGCCCGTCTCGCTCGTGTACAGCAGCCGAGCATGACGCCACACGGGCTTACGCGGGTTCGTCCGGTCCTCGATGTGCACGACCTTGGGCGGGAACTTCTTCCGGTGCCGCTCGATCTCGTCGACAACAGACCTCCCCTGGGGAACTGCCCTGTAGCTCTGCTTGGTCTTCGGCTCTCCCAGGTACGGCACGCCCTTGTCGGGGCCGATCATCTGCTGCTTGACCGTGACGGTCTCGGCCGGCTCGTCGTCTTCCAGGCCGAACAGCTCGCCCTGGCGGAGTCCGGTGGAAGCCGCCTGCCGCACCAGAGCCCGGTACCGCGGGGACGCGGTGACGATGAGCGCCCTCACGGCCTCCGGGTGGAGCGGGTGGATCTCCGGATAGAACACCTCGGGCGGCTTGAGGCCCTCCCACGGGTACTTCGGGATGATGCCCTCTTGGTGGGCCATCTTCAGGATGCTGGTGCAGACGTTCCAGGACGTCGCGAACGTCGACGGGGCGATGGCCGAGAACCGATCTTTGATCCACTTCTGTCCGTCTGCCCGCTGGATGCTGCCGATCTGCCGGTTGCCGAAAGTCGGGTAGATGTGCAGCCGTAGGGCACGCTCGACGTTCGACTCGGTCCGCTCGCGGTGTACAGCCACCTCCTGCCAGCGCTCGGCGACAGCCTTGAACTTCTGCTTGCCAAGCTCCCGGTTCACGAACGTGCCGCCGTCGAGTTCGGACGTCACCTTCGCGGCCCGGGACTCCGCGGCCGTCTTCTTCGCGTAGTTCTCCTTGCACTGCTTGCCGGAGAGATCCCGGTAGCGCACCTGCCAGCGTTTCCCGACTCCGTGCCCTGCGCTCGGGTACACGGTCGCCGTCTTGGTGCTGTGCGCTTCGCACGGCTCGGCGTCGGCCGGCGGTCGGGACAGGTGCCAGCGGTCATACACGTCAGCCATCAGTTCCCCTCCCCCCAGAGCAAGCCGCGCCAGCCATGAAGCGGCTTACTGTCTGGAGGGGTTCATTGCCGTCTCGGGTCATGCTGCGCATCGACCTCCGATCTCTTCGGCGTCGTACTTGTCAAGCGCTGCGGCGTCGTACAGAACCTGTCGACCCCGCCTGATGAAGCACTGCGGGCCGCTTCCGGCGTAGCGCCAGTAGCGGACAGTCGCGGGGGACGTGCGGTAGCGCTCTGCGACTTCCGCGGTCGTCAAGTACCTCTTCATGACTTCCCTCCTCAAAATTCAGGGGCGGTGGCGGGCAGGGGTACTCGCGCCTGTCCGAGGCCCGGATTTCTGCGTCATTGCGTCATCAGCGACATTCGCGCGTCTGACCTGCGGCTTTGCTTGACGCAGTGGTCAGGGGCTGCGTCATCGGTGCGGCATGGGCTGCGTCATCGCGTGACGCAGGTGACGCAGGATGACGCAGGGATCGGAGTCTGCGTCATGCCGTTCGCCGCAGGTCAGGGGCCGTTTGGCGTCCCGCGTGACGCAGATGACGCAGTGTCTTCCCTCTTAGGACAAAGAGGGGGTGGTGTCTGTTGTGGTGCTGGGTGGCGCCTCAAAGCGTGAAGAAGGAGCCGCTTCGCGGCGCGTCCTTCGAGCGGCGCGTTGCGCCGAACAGCAAGAGGAGCACCCCTGGCAGGTGGTGCTCTTCTTGCTTGTCCGGCGGCGCGTGGCCGTGGGTCAGAACACGCGCCCCTGCGCGTGTGGGGGCGAGGCGGCCGGGCGGGTCATTTCGAGGTAGCGGCCCGTGCTGGTGCGCCCGGAGTCGATGAGGACGCCCCGGGCGGCCAGGGTCGGTTGGAGACGCTTGAGCCGGTCGGAAAGGACCTTGCCCGTCGTCGGCCACCCCTTGGGCAGAGGACGCGGCTCGTCGCTGCTGTAGATGCCGCTCAGGAGGTGCAGCCACTCGGTAGAGGTCATCCGCTGCGCCGCGCCCGGAGCGATTGTGTCGGCGTGCCGGAGGACGGTCTGCGCGAGGAGGTCACCCTCGATCACGTCGTCGTTCAGGTCGTCCAGGCTCGCCCGGTAGGCGGTGAGCGCCCCGAGCCCGGTGGCGGCATCGAGCTGGGCGCACAGGTGCGCGAAGTCCGCCATCCGCAGATCAGTGGGAGTCTCCGCGTCCACCGCGCGGACCCTCACGGTGAGATCCAGGAGCGACCCGAGGACGACCGGCAGCACCTCGGCGTACTCGGCCCACAGCTCCGCTTCGGTGCGCCGGACCTTGGGGCGCTCCAGACGCAGTGGCAGGAGCCGTTCGGCGAGGTCGGGGCGGATGACGCCCACGTCGATGCCTGTGAGGAGCAGGGGGCGGCGGTAGCCGACGCGGAAGACGTCCCCGTCGGTGAACAGGGCGCGCTTGACGCTCTCGGCGCCGGTGACGATGCAGCACATGGCGTCGGACAGTTCGGGGGTCATGTGGGAGAGGTTGTCCAGGGCGGTGACCCATCCGGCTGCGACCGCCGCGATCAGGTTCTCCTCATCCTTCGGAGCGCGCCGCAGGTCCCCGCTCATGCCTTCCACGATCCTGGTGAGCATCCGCCCGCCGGTGGACTTGCCCGCGCCTTGCGGGCCGGTGAGGAAGGGGGCAGGGACGGGCACGGACGGGCCGAGGCAGCCGATCAGCCACGCGATGGCCAGGCACTCGGTCTCGGCGGTGGCGAAGTTGCACAGCCGCAGAAGCAGGTCGATGCCCTTGCCGTCGGTGTCCTTGGCCGGCAGGGGCAGTTCCCCGGTGAGCTGGGTGCGGCGCCAGCACACCTCGCGCGGGTCGGGAACGGTGATCTCCCAGCCGGTGGGGTGGATGCGGACGGACTGCCCGTCGTCGCGGCCCAGGTCCAGCCACGTCGCCCCGTCGAACCCGGGAGCGACGCGGATGCGGACCGGTTGCACGTCCTCGCTCAGCGCGAGTGCTTCGATCAGGTCCAACGCTTCCTTGAGCGCGGTCCCGTTGAACACGCCGCGTCCGTCGCGGAACAGGCCGACCATGAGTTCCTGCCGGTGGCTGCCCGTCGTGCCCTGTGAGCGGATCGGACGGGCCACGGGGTGGCCTTTCCTCTGCGCGTACACGGTGCCGTCGGGGGTGCGGAAATACCGGAAGTGAGCCTGCGCGTAGTCGGTGATGACCTCGCGGGCGGGGGTCTTCTCGTCGTCTGCCATGGTCACATCCCCAGTGCGGTGCGGGCGTTGGCCCAGGCGTCGGTGCAGTGCCGGACGGTTTCGCCCTTGGCCTGCGCGGCGGTGAACAGGCGCGTGATGTGGGCGTGGGTGAGGCAGCCGCACCGGCCGTGCGTGGAGAGCACGGCCAGGAACGTGCGGTAGACGGTCGTGTGCACCGCCTCACTCGCCCCGGTGATGCGCTGCTCCGCCATGGCGATGCCGCGCTCCAGGAACGCGGGCGTGCGATGACGGCACTCCCCGCCCCCGGCCAGCGCGGGCACCGTGACGGCCTGCGGTCCGGGCCGAGCCGGGGCGGGCTTGCTCACTGCCAGCGCACGGACGGTGTCCGGCAGGGCGGTCATGGTGCCGGTCCCGGGCCCGAGCCACCGGGCGTAGGCCATGGTCGACTTGATGTCGACGCCGGGACGGACGGCGTTCACCGAGCGCATGGCGCCCCGGTAGATCCAGTGCTCACCGCGCGTCGTCGGCACGGTCCGCGTGGCGGGCAGGGCGCCGTGGGCCCATGCGATGGCTTCCGCGTTGTCCAGGTCGACCACGGTCAGCCCGGCGCCGCCGGGGTGGTAGCCGACACACACCGCCTGCCGCCACGCCGCACCCCACGAGGGCGAGGCGATGACGGCCGGGTCGGTGGTGGCGGCGGCCCAGGCGTGGCAGACGCCGGAGCAGGCGCAGGGCCCGGGGGTCTTCATGTTCGGCCGCCCGCCGCACGCGTTGCCCGCGCAGGCCGGGCAGTTACCGAAGGGGACCTTGCCCGCCCGCAGCGGCAGGACCGGGATCTGTGACGCCGCGAGGTCGAGCGCAGTACGCAGGTGCTCGCTCATGCCGCCACCTCCAGCGTGCGGGAGGCGAGGAAGGCGCAGCCGATGTGCTCGGTGTAGGCGGGCGGCAGGGCCTCCCTCAGCCGGAAGTGGTCGGTGGACCAGTCGATGCCCTTGGCCGCGCGGATCTCGGGCACGGTGGCCTTTCCGCCGCCGGAGCCGTAGGCGGCCACGTAGGGGCCGTCGAAGTACTCGCCGTGCCGCCAGCCACGGACCCGACCGCGGTGGACGGGGTGCGCCGGCTGCCGGGTCGTCCACCCACCGAGTTCGAAGTAGCGGTGCATGAGCACGGCCAGGCCGAACATCTCACCGCACAGCCGCAGGTCCTTGCGCACGGTGCTACCGGCCACGTTCTCGATCACGTACGGCACCCCGGTCGCCTCCAGCGCGGCCCGGGTCGGTGTGATCAGGCGGGGGTGGGTGCGGCCGGTGGCCTTGTTGCGGGCGGCGTTGGTGCCCTTGGTGGGGGCTCCTTCGCCCTGGCAGGGCGGGGAGGCATGGATGAAGTCGAACTCCGCACCGTGGGCGCGGATGAACTCGATCGCATCCCCCTGGTGGAAGACGTCGCCGCAGTAGTCGGGCTGCGGGACCAGGTCCACGCCGGTGACGTGGAAACCGGCGCGCTGATAGCCGCGGGCCGCGCCACCGATGCAGGAGAACGCGTCCAGGACCCGCAGCACGCGGGGTCGCCGGATCCGGGCAGGTTGAGTCATGCTGGATGCCTCCAGTTCTCTCGGGATTGCTGGCAGACGAGGGCGGCCCCGATTCATTGGCGTGAGAGGGGGCCGCCCTCGGCGTTGCTACTCGCAGGCGCACTCGGGAACGTCGCCGTACCCGGTGTCGCCGCACTGGCAGCAGTGCGGGTGGGGGTAGGGCTCGCTGTCGTCGGTGGGCTCGCACAGTTCGCAGTCGATGAACTCGTCGTCCTCGTACACGGGCGGTGCTCCTCAGTGGTGGTGGATGGTGCCGTGGGCTCGGCCGAAGAGGCCGGTGGCGGTGACGTGCTGGGTGATCTGCGTCGGGGCGGCATGCCGGTGGCTGGTGAGGGTGGTGCGGAGCCAGCCGATGCCGACCGTGAGCGCGAGGCCGAGTGCGGCGATGGCGTAGAGGAGCGTTTCCAGGTGCGGGAGTGCGGGGGCGAGCTGGCCGATGCCCCAGCCGGTGAGGGCGAGCGTTCCGCCGGTGGACAGGCTCAGCGCGCTGTACTTCCACACCCACGCCGGAACGGCCGGTGCCGCGGGCACCTGATGGGCGCCCGGCATCGGGGCCGGAGCGTGGGTCCACGCGACGGGCGCGGTGTTCGCGAGCGCCGCGTGGCGGTGTTCCTCTTCGCGGATGAGGTCCCAGACCCGGGCCATGTAGGCGGGGTCGTTGACCGGCTGGACGGGGATGGCGACCGGTCCCCGGTGGACCACCGGCGCGGGCGGGGCCGGTCGGGGGTCGAGGAGTTCGCGCGGGAGTGTCATGGCGGGGCTCCTAGCTGATGAGTTGGGCGATGGCGTCCAGGGCGTGGGTGATGGCGGGGGCGTCCAGGGCGTGGGTGATGGCGGGGGCGATTCCGGTGGAGGCGAGGAAGAAGCCGAACAGCGCGGCGGTGAGGGCGCCGCCGGCGCGGGCGGTGCCGTTGCGGAGCTGGGCGGCGAGGATGAGGGCGAGCAGGACTGCTGCGGGGATGGTGAGCGTCAAGGCGTCACTTTCTGTGTCGGAATCCGTGTGCCGCACACAGCGGCCGGCGAGAGGCCCGGGAACCGGCCCGGAGGGGCCCCTCGGGGCCGGTTCGGGGAGTGCTGGTGTGTGCCCCCACACGCCCCACACGCGCAGGTCACGGCCCCACACGGCCGTGTGTGGGGCACACAGGCTGTGTGGGGGTCCGTGTGGGGCTGGCTGTGTGGGGCCACACAGCCGGGCGCCGCTACTGTGCGTGTTGGGCGTGGTAGCGGCGGATGGCGTCGGCGAGGGTGTCGGCGAGGTATCCGGCCTTGGGCTTGCCCTCGGTTCCGGCGCGGACGGTGCCGACGCCGGGCCGCTCGACGCCGACCTGGCGGAGGAGTTCGCCGAGCTCGGTGCCGAGCGCGGTGGCGTCCATGCCGAGCCGTGCGGCGAGGTCGCCGGTGTGCATCCGGCCGCCCGCGGCGACGACCTCGTTGTGCGCGTCGGCGAGAAGCCGCGGCACCGGGGAGGGCCGGTCGGCCGGTCCGCCGGCCTGGGCCACGACGCGTCCGAACGCGGCCCGGATCACCGTCGCGTCCTCCGCTTCGCCGCCCCCGTCGGGGGCGCTCGTCTGCTCCTCGGCGGTGCTGCCGACGGAGCCGAGGAGGTCGTCCAGCGCGGAGGCCCCGAACCGTCGCCGTTCGGCGACCGGGGCCGGACTGCCCTCGGCGGTCGGGGCGGCCGCGGTGGTGGTGCAGGGCCCGGTGCCGGTGGTGGGCAGGCCGGTGATGTCGTCGGCGGCGGGGTGGAGGACGTCGAGGTCGGTGTAGGGGCGGGTGGTGTCGGCGAGCTTCTGTGTCTTGTACAGGCGCGGGAGGATCCGGCCCCAGCGGGAGGCGTAGAAGCGGGCGGGTTCGGTGTCGAGGAACACCTTGTCGAGGCGGGGGCGGCGTGGTGCGAGTTTCGGGGAGAGGCCGCGGATCTGCTTCGGGGGGATGCGGTAGGCCTTGAAGGGGGTGGGGTCGGTGTCGACGTCCTCGGCGTCCGGGGCGCCGATGAAGCCGCTGCCCTTGCGGGAGGCGGCTTTGGGGTCCAGCCGCACGCCGCCGGTGGGGAAGAGGTGGTGCAGCTCCTCGGGGTCGGAGACGCGCATGCCGACCCGGGCGCGGGACTGCTTCTTCATGGCGGCGGTGATGACGTCCTGGGTGGCGCGCAGGCCGCAGATGATGGTGCGGACCCGGGCGGCGCGGCCGGTGTTGACGATGGTGTCCAGCTTCTCCAGCAGGGGGCGGGAGAGTTCGGCGATCTCGTCCACGATGAGCAGCACTTCGGGCACGTCCGGGGAGACGGGGATCTTGTCGTCGTCCACGGCGTCCATCAGGTCCTGGTAGCCCGCCTTGCGGGAGCCGATGCCCGCGATCAGCACGTCACACAGGATGTGGGCTTCGGTCTCGGTGTCGGCGGTCCAGTCGATGACCGGCACCTCGGCGTCGCCGTCCAGGGCCCAGGAACGCAGCCAGGGCAGGGAGATCCCGGCGCCGGTGGTGTCGATGTGCATCACCATCGTGTCGTTGGTCTTGAGCGCCTGGGCGTTGGCGACGTTGACCGTGTTCGTCTTGCCCGAGCCGGTCTGCCCGGTGAGCAGCGCGCAGGTGTCCACCACCGGGATCACGGCGGGGTTGGCGTCGGGCCGCAGCCCGAGGGCGAGTCCGTCGTAGATGGTGGTGGTCTCGGTGTCGTCGGGGAAGGGGATGTCCTTCTCCATGACGTCCACGCTGGTGACGCGGATCTGGAGCTGGCCGTGGACTTCGCCGTCCACGATCTGCACGCCCCCGCCGCGTGGGAGGCGGAGGTCGGCGGCGAGCTTGCGCGGGGCGTCGGCGGGCAGTTCGGGGGTGTCGGAGGGCATCCGGACGCGGACGGTGTAGCCGACCTCGCCGGGCCAGGGCTTGACCCCGTCCACCTCGTGGTCTTTGAGGCGGAAGAGGCGGGTGAGGCGTTCGTCCCACTGTCGGGCCTGGCCGTTGGCCCACTTCTGCAGGCGCCGCACCGACCGTTCGGCCCGGGCGGTCTGCTCGGCGCGGACCAGGCCGCGGGCCAGGGTGATGCCGGCGGCGGTCCCGGCCGCCCACCATCCGGCCGCATGCCAGGTCAGCGGCGTGTGGGCTTCCAGCGCGACCGCGGTCCAGCCCCCGGCTGCCAGCCAGGCGGCGCAGCGGGCGGTGATGTGGCCGCCGGGGCGGTGCTGGTAGAGGTCGGCGGCGGCCTGGGCGGTGGCGCCGGTCCCGGCGACGAGCAGGGCGTGGGAGGCGGGCAGGCCGGTCAGGGAGCCGAGGGAGGCGATGCTGTAGGCGCCGCCGGCCACCAGGGCGGCGGCGGTTGCGGGGCTGACGTTCCAGCCCCAGTCCAGAGCGAAGCTGCGGGCCATCAGGGTCCTCGCTTCCGTGAGTGACGGGCAGGGAAGCAGCGACGGGCCGGACACCGTGGCGCTTGGTGTCCGGCCCGCCGCCGTTGGCTGCTGTGGGTCAGCCGTCCCACATCGCTTCGCCCTCTTCGCCGTTGCGGGGGGCTTCGTGGCGGGCGATGTCGGGGGCGTGCAGGCGCCGGAAGTTGGGGAACAGCTCCTGCGCGGCCGAGGCCGCCTTGATCAGCAGGGAGTGGACGTCGGCGATGGCGTCGACCACGGGCTTTTCCACCGGGTAGCGCTCGGCGCTGCGGACCTGCAGCAGGCTGACGGCGGCAGCGATGTTCTCAAGACCGTCGGGGATGCCCTCGTACTCGGCGGCCACCTGCCGCATGTGGCCGGGCTCGTAGCGGGCGTAGACGTGGGCGATGTCCTGGCAGGCGGCCACGAAGTGCGAGGGACCGAGCTGCTGGTAGCCGCCGTCGGGACGGCGTTCGAGGATGTTCCACATGTGCTCGTTGACCCGCGGCTCCTCCAGCCGCTTCAGGTCGTGCTCGTGCAGCCCGGCGAACAGCGGGCCGACCTCGGCGGCCTTCTGCGCGGCCTGGTGGACCAGGGCGTAGACCTGGGCGACCAGGTCCGCCATCCGCGCATCGGCCGGGTACTGGTCCGCGGTGTTCACCGCGAGCTGGCGGACGGCTTCTCCGACGGCGGTCACGCCCTCGGGCAGGCCCCAGTACTCGGCGGCCACCGCGAGCATCATGGGCGGGTCGTACTTGGCGTAGGCGTCGCGGACCGCTTCGGTCTCGCGCTGGAAGTGCGACATCAGGTTCCCTCCGAAGTGCGCGGTTCCCCAGGTGGGGCGGCTGCGGCCCGGCTCGGTGAAATCGGTCAGGACATCGGGACGGACCGCGGCTGCGAAGGCCTGCCGGGCCCGGTCCATCCGGCGCCGCCACACCCAGCGCGCCACGCGGGCGCCCCAGGTGGCCGGGCCCTTGGACCACGCCCGGCCGAACAGCCGGGCCACCGGCGCCAGCAGCAGCCCCGGCAGCGCGGCCAGGGCACCCGCGCAGGCGGCCAGCCCGGCGGCCTGCGCGGTCCGGGCCAGGAACGGACCCAAAGCCCGCAGCCGCTTCCCCAGCGCCGCCCGCGCAGCCTTCACCAACCGGCCCAAACGGCCCCCGGCAGTGCGGGCACGCTGTGCCAGAGCGGCGCGGGCGGCCTTGGCCTTGCCCACGGCCGCCTTGCCGGCGCTGCGGATCCGGCCCCGGGCCGCCTGCCCGGGACCGGAGTTCCACACCGCCCGCCCGGCACCCGCCACCCCGCGTCCGGCCCGGCCTGCACGCCGAGCAGCTGCCGCCACCGTCGACCGCACCCGACCCGACCCCACACGACCACCCGAAGTGTTCCCGGCCTCGGAGCCCGCGCCGGAACCCCGCGGGCCCCTGCCCCGGCGGGATCCCAGCAGCGACCCCATACGCCCGGTGCCGGAGCCGCTGCTGCCGCGACCGGACCCGCCCCCGGCCGAACCGCGACGGCCACCCGTGCCGACAGCGGAGTTCCCTCGGGCCGGGCCCCCGAGCCCGGAGACCGAACCCGTACGGCCGCTCCACCCCTGCCGGTTCCCGGCCCGGGCGCCCCGGCCGGATCCGGCCGGGCCGGAGCCGCCAGTCCTCGGCGTGCTGGCCATCGGGCTGGACGCCGAAGTACCGGAGCGGCGCTGACGGCCGATCAGCCCACCGGAACCACGCCCAGCAGCCCCGCCACCACCGGCGGAACCACCACGACGACCACCGGCAAGGCCACCGCCCGCCCCACGGGAAGAGCGGCGGCCGCCGCCCCGGGAGCCGCCCGCGCTGCCGAAGGCGGCGCTCCCTCCGGCCCGTCCGGGCTTGCGGGGGCCGGTGGTCCGGCGGGAGCGGACTGCCTTCGTGGCCGCAGCAGCGGCGGTCGCGGCCGTGACCACACCGGCCGCCGTGACCGTGCCGACGATCCCGGTGGCGGAGTAGAGCGCGGCCCCACCGGTGGTCAGCACTTCCGCGCCGAACAGCGATGCCGGCAGCGCCCGCAGCGTCCCCCGCGGGGCACGACTGGAGCCCTCTGCGCTGGGCTGGTCGGCCTGGTTGACCGTGACCTCAATCGGAACGACCTGGGCGTCCTGGCCGGACGGGACCTCGGTGTCGGTCGGGGTGTCCGGATTCTTCGGCTTGGGCGCCGTGGTGTTGGACACTGATACAGCTCCTCTCGGAGTGAAAGGGCGCCCCCGGCCGGGCCGTAGGAAGCGGGCCGGGGGCGCCATGCGAACGGCCCAGTTCAGGGCCCTCAAGCGGCAAGCGCCGGAGCATCCGCGCAGACCACGCAGACGCCCAAAGACGCGGGAATGGTGTAGCCGCGGTCCACGCCACAGCCAGGACACAGACGGCGAGCGGCCATAGCCTTGCCCAGCGCCGCCCACTTCGCGGCCGTCATCGGCCGAACCGGCTTCGCGGCGTCGATCCGGTAGAGGTAGGCCACCAGCGGCCCGCGCCGGCGACGCGGGCGCTGGAGTTCCGCGACGACATCCTGACCCCCGGGGCGTAGCCCGAGGGCGCGGAGCTGCCGGCGCGTGGCCAGCCCCTCCGGCGCCAGGCGCCAGAGGTAGACGGGCAGGGTGCTCATCAGCGGTCAGTGCCGTTGACCGCGGCCAGGGCGCGCGGTTGGTGCGCGGCGAGCTGCGCGGCGCGCGCGGATCGGAAGTCCCGCAGCCAGTTGCGGGCGTTGCCACCGTCGACGCCGAACCGCTCGGCCAGCTCGGCCGCGGTCGGCTCGGCCCGGCCCTGGGTGGTGTCCAGGGTGTGGAGGTAGTGCTGCCAGCCCTCCTGCTTGGCAGGCGACTTCCACACCGGACCGTCCCCCGTGGTGGCGCCGTCGGGAGCCTGGGGGGTGAGGGCCGCGAGGTCCCCGCGGAGCCGGTCACGGATGAGCGTGGCCTGCTGAATCTCCGCGTTGAGCTGCGTCAACGCCTCCTGCCGCCCCCGCCCCTGCTCGTCGGCCTGCCGTGCCTGAGACAGCAGGGAGTTCAGCGCGTCCTGCTGCTCGGCGGTGGCGTTCCGCACCTGAGTGAGAGCCTGTTCGGCGTCGGTGCGCAGCCGTTGGGCGTCGGTCTGCGCGGTGGTGAGGATGTCTGCCGCGCGCTGCCGCGCGGCGTCGGCTTCCTGCCGCGCGGTCTCCGCGCGCTGCCGCGCATCCTCGATGGTGGCGGTCGCGCCGTCCTGGTCTTCCAGAGCGGCATCCCGCGCCCGCTGCACCCGGGCCAGTTCTTCCCGCGCGGCCGTCAACGCCTCTTCCGCGCGCTGCCGCGCGGCCTCGGCCTCCTCCCGCGCGGCATCCGCGCGCCGCCGCGCACCCTCCGCCTCCTCCGCCAGAGCAGAGGAGGCGATGCGCTGGGCCCCGGGCGTGACCGCCAGATCCTCGATCATCGCCAGGACAGCCAGGGCGTCGGAGTAGTCCAGCCGCGCAACCTCCTCCGCCCGGGTGAGCGCGGCCAGGCGCCGCGCCAGGGCGAGCGACTGGTTCGGGTCGGTGGCCACGTCCGCACGGTCCAACGCCTTCTGGGCCCGCCCCCGCAGCTTCTCCCGACGGCGCTGGGCCCGCCGGGCGGCCCGCGGCGACCCGCCGGCCGGGGTGCTCTCCAGGGCGAGGCGCAGGCGGTAGACGTGCAGGGCGGCCCGCTGGGCCATGGCGGCGCGGGCGATGGCCGAGGACGAGGTACGCGCGTCCAGCCCCAGGAGAGCGAAGATGCCCGACCAGGCGTGCTGCCACAGCAGCGCCACCAGCCGCGCCGGGCCCGGCCGCACATCCTCATCCGGATCGTGCCGCGGGGTGTGGAGCTTGCTGCGCAGTTGCAGTTCGATCAGCCACGCGGCCAAGGCCGGCACCGCGGCGAGCACCGGCCGGGCCCACCAGTTCGGGGCGTGGACGGCGTTCATCGCGCCGGAGAAGCTGACCAGGGTCCAGGCGGTGCGGTGCATCAACCGCAGCTCCCGCGTCCACCCGACCTCGGGGTCGGCAGCACGGTAGAGCATCACCAGCAGCGTCATCTCCGCCGCGTCGAACACCGAGATGAACGCCACCGCAAGGACCTTGGGCAGGTGCACGGTGTCGGTGGCAAAGCCCCACAGCCCGTAGACACTGACCGCCACACCGCCCAGCGCCACCACGGCCTGCGGGCCGATACCGGCCAGCCACGCCGACTTCCGCAGACGGCCCACACCCCACAGCGCGACAGCGACCGCGACCAGCGCACAGACCAGCGGACCGGCCCAGGACAGCCAGCCGGGACCGTCCGGCACGATGCCAATCAGGTTCTGGATCATCCCTGGCCACCGCCTTCCGCAACCGCCAGGGACCGCAGCGACACGACGCACCAGGCCACCTCCGAAGCGGGAGCGCCACTGGCCACCCACCGCCCCTCAGCCGCACCGCATGCCTCGGCGTGCCGCTTGGCGGCCGGCCGGTCGGGGTGGATGCTGTGGAGCTGCCCGAAGTGCAGCAGCGCAACAGCCTCAGCCATCGCGTTCAGGTCGCCGCTCAGCGCGTCGATCCGCGCGGCCTGCTCAGTCACCGTCGCACGCGCGCTGGCCAGCAGGGCCTCCGTGCACTCCAGGACCTCCCGGAGAATCACCGCGTCGGCTCGTTCCGCGTCGACCTCGCGCTCAGCGGCATCCGCCTTGGCGCTCAGGTCGTGGACGGTACGCACGTGGCGGGCGTAGGCGGCATCTGCGGACGCCTGTACCTCCCGCGAACGCGCGCGGGCCTGGTCGGCCTCCTGCTGGAGGGCGACCAGACGGGTGCGGGTGATAATGCGGATCACCGCTCCTCCTTCCGGCGGACGCTGACAGCGCCCAGCAGAACGACCGCGCTCGCCGGGTCATCGGGGATCTCGCTGTACTCGATCCACTCCCACTCGACCTCGTCCGCGACCGTGTAGCCGAGCGCATCCAGGGCCTGCGCGCGCTGCGTGAGCGTCGGCACACCAGCGGCACGGCCGAAGTCATGCTCCGGCCACACCGCCGTGGTGTTCAGGAGCACCACGTACAGCCGCCACCGGCCGTCGCGGGCCGCCATCTGCGCGATGAACGTCTGCTCCATCACGCCACCTCCGGCGAACCCGCGGCGCGGTTGCTCAGCTCCCGGCGGGCGGCCAGCACCCGCCGGCGGGCCCGCCGGACCCGCCGCCGGTCCAGCGGCAACGGGGCCCGGTCCAGCGTCGCGATCTGCGCGTCCAGCAGCTCGACCTCCGCCCGGATCAGCGGCATCTCGTGCTCGATCGCGTCCAGCTCCGCGGCCGTCGGCTCACGGTCGAACTCGGCGGCGGTAACAACCGCCTGAACAGGAACGATGTACCTCATTGGGTCGTGTTCTCCTTCACAGTGGACGGCCCGAAGGCACCCCTCGGAGCGGCTACTCCGGGGGGTGCGGGCCGTTGCGGGGTGGTGGATCAGGAACGGGACAGGGCGCGTGCCGCTGCGCCCGCCAGGGCGTCGGCCGCGTCGACGGCCGACTCACGCCAGGACGCCAGGACGGCAGCGTTCGAGGCGCCGCGCATCTCGTACGTGGCGCGCACAGCGGCGTCCACATCGGCACGGAGCTGCGGCAGCAGCGTCGTCAGGGCGACCTGCGGGGCGGTGACGGCGGACCGGGTGACGTGGCTGGCCTCGCGGGCAGCAGCGACATCGGACGGCGCCGCACCGGACAGCCGCAGGTCCTCGCGCACCCACATCGCGCGGCGGTGATCGGCCAGCGCGGTGCTCAGCTCGCACAGGGCCTTCAATGCCTGGTCCCGCAGAGCCTCGCGGCGCTGCGACCGGGCCGCGTAGTACTGCTGGACACCGACGACACCAGCACCCAGCACGGTGCCGATGACCGCGACAACGGCGGCAGCGATCTCCATAGCTCCCCCTTTCGGGGCCGGGCGTTCCGGCTCCCCTCAGCCCCGCCCGTACGACACCGCGCAGTACGCGGGACCGGACGGGCGGAGGAGGCAACCGGCCGCCCTCGGCTACGCCTTGCGCACGGTCAGCTCGTTCGGTTCGTAGCCGCGAGAGCGCAGCGAAGCTTCGACCTTGGTGATGGCCTCCTGCCGGGAGGAGGAGGCCAGGCGGCCCCTGACGTTGTAGGTGTCGGGGTAGCACTCCTCGTCGCTGACCACAGCGGTGAAGGTGTAGACCTCGGTCTTCTTGCTGGACATGGACTTCTCCCTTGTCGGGTCGAATCCAGACGGATGTCCGGCTCCCCTCGGCCCCGCCCGTACGGCACCGCGCAGTGCGCGGGACCGGACGGGCGGAGGAGGCAACCGGCCGCAGCGCGAAGCGCCGCGGTGGTGGAGGCGGACCGGTTGTCGTGAAGGCGCCGCCGGCCGGTCCATCAGGGCGGCGCCGAGATATGTCGTCGGTTCACACCGACCTCCCAGAACGCGGGGACACGGCTTCACCGGTGCGCCGTTGCCACGGAGCACCGGTCCCGAGCCGGTGGAATCGGGCGCGTCATCGTCGCTGCTCTGACGCCAGCAGGGCGGCGCGCATCAGGTGGCGCCCAAGGGGCTGTCCTCCAGAGGTGAAGGCATGCTCCCCGAGAGCGTTTCTCCAGAGCTGACACGCAGGGCAGGACAGGTTCGCCTGCCACAAAGTGGCCGCCATGGCCATCACCCGGGCCGTTGCGGGGACGGGGACTCGAACCCCGTCGAATGAACGCTGTTGAGTTCTGAAGGAACGACCGCTTCCTTTCAACCCGTGTCACGGGGCCGTCCGGGCGACCCGGAACTTCGTGTCGGAAGTTCCGATGAGCAAGAAGGTAGAGCCATCCATGAGGGTCCGTCAACTACTTCCGACACGAAGTCAGGTTGCGATGCACTGGCGTCCTGAGCACGCACATTGACGAATCGTCACCTGACCAGCGGCGACATCCGACACGAAGCGGATCGGCGAGATCGAAACTTCCGACCGGAAGTTGGGTAACCTGCTGGGCATGGCATCCAAGGCAGCCCCGGGGGTCCGGGACATCGCAGACGTCCTGCTCGATCGCATCGCCAAGGGCGACCTCAAGCCCGGCCAGAAGCTCCCCAGCACGAGCGACCTGGTGAAGGAGTTCGGCGTCGGGGACAAGTCGATCTACCGCGTGATCTCGCTACTCAAAGCGAGTGGGCAAGTCGAAGGCCGCCAAGGTAAGGGGGTCTTCGTACGAGATGTACGTCCCCTTGAGTGGCGCCTCCATCAGTTCGAGCGGGGAGACCGGCGCGACGACAGCGCCACCGGCCGCGACGACTGGAAGGCCGCCGCCTCGGAACAAGGCCGCGAGGCCACTCAGGACACCCCTCAAGTCAGCGTCGAGCCCGCTCCCGAAGACATTGCGGCCTGGCTGGACATCGCGCCAGGCACGTTCGTCGTTGCCCGCCGCCGCGTCCGTCGCGTCGACGGAACCCCGTTCCAGCTCGCAGACTCCTGGTTCCCCACCGCCGTGGCCCTGGACACGGACCTCATGGTCGAAGAGGACGTCACCCGGCCCGGCGGGATCCTCGCCTTCAGCGGACACCCGCAAAAGCGGCTCCGAGACGAGATTCGTTCATGGCCGCCGGCCACGCCGGAAGAGGCCGCCCGCCTGCAACTCCCCGAGGGAGTCGGAACTCCCGTCACGCGTCACTCCCGGGTGGGGTACGGCGAAGACGGCGTGCCGGTCCGAGTCATGGTGACCGTGGCGCCGGGGCACCTGAACACTCTCGTCTACGAATTGGACGTCTGATGAACGATCACGAGATCCGGCGCGCCACGACGAACGACAGTGACGCCTTGATGGGTCTGAGGATCGAAGCTGAGACCTGGCTTGCGGCAGCCGGTATCGATCAGTGGCGAACGCCAGGGTTCCGTGATCGAGCCCTGGCGAAATGGAAGGTGGACATCGAGCACCACCGGACGTGGGTAGTGGAGAACGGTGCCGCCATCCTTGCCACCGTGACCCTTGCTCCTCCAGACCGGGACTTCTGGAACGAGGAGGACGAGCCCGAAACGGGCGTCTACGTTGCAAAGCTCATCACTGCGAGGAAGGCTGCCGGCCAGCAGCTCGGCGGGCGCATTCTCGACTGGGTCGGCTCCGTAGCTCGCTCACAGGGAAAGCCTTGGGTCCGGCTCGATTGCTGGCGAGCCAACGTCCCCCTTCAGGAGTACTACTTGCGCGAGGGCTTCCATCACGTGCGCACAGAGGCGCCTTCGCACCGGCTCTCAGGCTGGATGGCGCAACGCTCCGCCCACGTGACCATGCACCAGGACGCTCCCCTAATGCAGCAGACGCTCCCAGTTCCACTGCAACCTCAGAAGGGTCTCCGGGTGCCCGGTGAGTGAGCGATACGCGGCCCACGTACCGGGATTCGCAGGGGCCTTGCTGAGTCTCGGGCCATCACCGGAGGGCACAATGAGGGCACAACAGCCTCGCGCGGGTTCAACGGCAACCAACGCCAGCAAACGCCATTTCACCTGCTCAGCGGCGTGGCTTGACAGTCTCTGCCGATGATGCCCGGAGGGGCGGCACCTCCGCACAAGGTGCCGCCCCATTCAGGTGCCGAAGCCGCCGGGTCGAGGGTGAGTCCCGGCGGGTGCTCCGGCGTGCGTGGCGAGGCGCCGACCGTCGCCCCGCCACTTCTCAGCGGTGGTCGCTGCCCTCGCTCTCGGCGGCCGCACGGCCCGCCTCGAGACGCGCCACCGGGATCCGGAACGGCGAACAGGAGACGTAGTCCAGTCCCGCCTCGTGGAAGAAGTGGACCGAGTCCGGGTCGCCACCGTGTTCGCCGCAGACGCCGAGCTTGAGGTCGGGACGGGTGGCCCGGCCGGCCTCGACGGCGTTCCGGACCAGCGAGCCGACACCGTCACGGTCGATCGTCTCGAACGGGCTGACGCCGAAGATGCCCTTCTCCAGGTACGCGGTGAAGAAGCTCGCCTCCACGTCGTCCCGGGAGAAGCCCCACACGGTCTGGGTGAGGTCGTTGGTGCCGAAGGAGAAGAACTCGGCGGCCTCCGCGATCTGGCCGGCGGTCAGCGCGGCCCGCGGCAGCTCGATCATGGTGCCGAGGGTCAGCTTGAGGTCGGTGCCGGTCGCGGCCTCCACCTCGGCGATGACCTGCTCGGCCTCGTCGCGCACGATCTCCAGCTCCTGCACCGTGCCGACCAGCGGGATCATGATCTCGGCCCGCGGGTCGCCCTTGGCGTTCTTGCGCAGGGCCGCGGCCTCGGCGATGGCCCGCACCTGCATGGCGAACAGCCCCGGGATGACCAGGCCGAGCCGCACACCGCGCAGGCCCAGCATCGGGTTCTGCTCGTGCAGCTTGTGGACGGCCTGGAGCAGCCGCAGGTCGTTCTCGTTGGGGTCCTTGCGGGACTCGGCGAGGGCGACCCGGACAGACAGCTCGGTGATGTCCGGCAGGAACTCGTGCAGCGGCGGGTCGAGCAGCCGCACGGTGACCGGCAGCCCGTCCATCGACTCGAACAGCTCGACGAAGTCGTCGCGCTGCAGCGGCAGCAGGGAGCCCAGCGCCTCGTCGCGCTCGTCCTCGGCGTCCGCCAGGATCAGCCGCTCGACCATCTCGCGCCGCTCGCCGAGGAACATGTGCTCGGTGCGGCAGAGCCCGATGCCCTGGGCACCGAAGCGGCGGGCCCGCGAGGCGTCCTCGGCGTTGTCGGCGTTGGCCCGTACCCGCAGCCTGCGCACCCGGTCCGCGTAGGCCATGATCCGGTGGACGGCCTTGACCAGCTCGTCCGCGTCCTCGGCGCCGGCGTGCATCCGGCCCTCGAAGTACTCGACGACCGGGGACGGCACGACCGGCACCGTACCGAGGTAGACCTTGCCGGAGGAGCCGTCGATGGAGACGACGTCGCCCTCCTCGATCACCACGCCGCCGGGCGCGGTCATCCGCCGCCGCTTGGTGTCGACCTCGAGCTCCTCGGCGCCGCAGACACAGGTCTTGCCCATGCCGCGGGCGACGACGGCCGCGTGCGAGGTCTTGCCGCCACGCGAGGTCAGGATGCCCTCGGCGGCGATCATGCCGTTGAGGTCGTCGGGGTTGGTCTCCCGGCGGATGAGAATGACCTTCTCACCCGAGCGGGACCACTTGACCGCGGTGTAGGAGTCGAAGACCGCCTTGCCGACGGCCGCGCCCGGGGAGGCTGCGATGCCGCGGCCGATCTTCTCGGTCTTCGCGTTCTCGTCGAACCGGGGGAACATCAGCTGGGCGAGCTGGGCGCCGTTGACCCGCTGCAGCGCCTCGGCCTCGTCGATCAGCCCCTGGTCCACGAGCTGGGTGGCGATCCGGAAGGCGGCACCCGCGGTGCGCTTGCCGACCCGGGTCTGCAGCATCCACAGCTGACCGCGCTCGATGGTGAACTCGATGTCGCACAGGTCCTTGTAGTGCGTCTCGAGGGTCTCCATGATCTGCATCAGCTGGTCGTACGACGCCTTGTCGATCCGCTCCAGATCGGCCAGCGGCACGGTGTTGCGGATACCGGCGACGACGTCCTCGCCCTGCGCGTTCTGCAGGTAGTCGCCGTAGACGCCCTGGTGGCCGCTGGCCGGGTCGCGGGTGAAGGCGACGCCGGTGCCCGAGTCCGGGCCGAGGTTGCCGAAGACCATGGAGCAGATGTTGACCGCGGTGCCCAGGTCGCCGGGGATGCGCTCCTGGCGGCGGTAGAGCTTGGCGCGGTCGGTGTTCCAGGACTCGAAGACGGCTCGCACGGCGAGGTCCATCTGCTCGCGCGGCTCCTGCGGGAACTCGCGGCCGGTCTCCTTGGCGACGATGCCCTTGAACTGCTCGACGAGCCGCTGGAGGTCGGCGGAGTCGAGGTCGATGTCGACCTTGACGCCCTTGGCCTGCTTGGCCTCCTCGATGGCCTCCTCGAAGAGGTCGCCGTCGACGCCGAGCACGGTCTTGCCGAACATCTGGATGAGCCGCCGGTAGGAGTCCCAGGCGAACCGCTCGTCCCCGGCCTGCGCGGCGAGCCCGTTCACCGACTCGTCGGAGAGGCCGATGTTGAGGACCGTGTCCATCATGCCGGGCATGGAGAACTTGGCACCGGAGCGTACGGACACCAGCAGCGGGTCGTCCGGCTGGCCGAGCTTCTTGCCCATGTTCTGCTCGAGCGCCTCGAGGTGGGCGCTCACCTCGTCCCGCAGCGCCGGGGGCTCGCTGCCGCTGTCGAGGTAGACCTTGCAGGCCTCGGTGGTGATGGTGAAGCCCGGAGGCACCGGGAGACCGAGGTTGGTCATCTCGGCGAGGTTGGCCCCCTTCCCGCCGAGCAGGTCCTTGAGGCCCTTGTTGCCCTCGGTGAAGTCGTAGACGAACTTCTGCTGATCTTCTGTTTCCGACACGGGACTCGACTCCTCGCGGACGGCTGCCCTGACGGCCGGGAGCGTACCCAGATCGAAGGCATGTGAGTACGTCCACTCGGCCGTCATGCGGCTGTAACCACTCGTCCGCCACCAGATCGAAAGTGCGGAGCTCGAAGGCCACTCATCTGAGCGTCTTTAAGAATTGAACTCATAACTACTGAGCGCTACTACTATGCGAGATTCAATCACTTACCGCGAGAAGATTGTTCAATTCTAGAAGCTTCAATGGGTGGCACCCAGTGCCACCCATTGAAAAGGCGCACCCCGCCTCCGAGCGCTCATCTGAGCGGACGCCCTATCAGGGGTGGCGAGGATCACGCGCTCAGCGAAGGCCGAATCTCATTCCGTGGACACATTCGGAGCGACGTCAGCTCAGATGAGCATCCGCGCGGCGACCCGCAGCGTCGACCGTTTCCGTGACACGGAGACTCAAAGTGACCAGCTCCGGACGGAGCGCGACGAAGGGTGGGGCCGGCAGCATGCCAGGGCACCATCTCCTGGTCCTGACCGTGGACGGCGCAGCTCCCGATGTGCTCGTCACCGCCGCGCAGGCGGGCTCCGACCGCCCAGCGGCCCCGGGATCTCATCGGCCGGCCCGAGCCGGCCCGCACATGTGAGCAGGGGCTGGCCGACCTCGCCGGGCTGCGCATCCCGGCGAACGGCCCGGGCGGGGAGCCGCTGCGGGTGCCCGGGGCCGGCATCCGCTGGTTCCTCGCCCTCTCGCGGCGCGACTCGCTGCTCACCTCGCTGTTCGCCCTGCCGTACCGGCCCGAGAGCCGGCCGCCGCGACCCTGCCGGCGCTCGCCGCGGCCCAGGGCACGGCGTACGACGAGCCCCCGGCGCTCGGCGGCACCGGCCGGCAGGAGCAGCCGGGCCGAATCCCGCACGCCGTCCTCGGGGTCAGCCGCCGGAGGTGTCGAGCTCCGCGTCGGCCCCGATCCCGGCGCAGTCGTAGGGGTCGTCGAGCCAGCCGTCGGGCAGGACCACCCGGTTCCTGCCGGACGTCCGTCCGCGCGGGCCGTCCGCGCCCTGCGGCCAGGGCTGGTCCAGGTCCAGCTCGTTCAGCAGAGCGTCCAGCTCGTCGAGCGACGAGGTGATCGCGAGCTTCTTGCGCATCTCCGAGCCGATGGAGAAGCCCTTGGTGTACCAGGCGACGTGCTTGCGGAAGTCGATGACACCCCGTGCCTCGTCCTCCAGCCACTCCCCCAAGAGCTGGGCGTGCCGCCGCATGACGACCGCCACCTCCTTGAGCGTCGGGGCTGCCGGTCCGGGGCCGGTACCGGCCTCGCCCGGCTCACGCCCGTCCGGGTTCTCGAAGGCCGCGACCAGGTCTCCGAAGATCCACGGACGCCCGAGGCAGCCCCGGCCCACCACGACGCCGTCGCAGGCGGTCTGCCGCATCATCCGCACGGCGTCGTCGGCCGACCAGATGTCCCCGTTGCCGAGCACCGGGATCTCCGGCACGGCCTCCTTGAGCCGGGCGATCGCGTCCCAGTCGGCGGTGCCGCCGTAGTGCTGCGCCGCGGTGCGCCCGTGCAGGGCGATCGCGGTGACGCCCTCCTCGACAGCGATGCGCCCCGCGTCGAGGTAGGTGATGTGGTCGTCGTCGATGCCCTTGCGCATCTTCATGGTGACCGGCAGGGAGCCTGCGCCCGCGACGGCCTCCCGGAGGATGGAACGCAGCAGGTTCCGCTTGAAGGGCAGGGCGGAGCCGCCGCCCTTCCGGGTCACCTTGGGCACCGGGCAGCCGAAGTTGAGGTCGATGTGGTCGGCCAGGTCCTCGTCCGCGATCATGCGGGCGGCCTTGCCGACCGTGACCGGGTCCACTCCGTAGAGCTGGATGGAGCGGGGCTTCTCGGTCCCGTCGAAGTGGACCAGCCGCATCGTCTTGGCGTCCCGCTCGACCAGCGCCCGCGTGGTGATCATCTCGCTGACGAACAGCCCCTTGCCGCCGCTGAACTCGCGGCACAGGGTGCGGAACGGCGCGTTGGTGATGCCGGCCATGGGGGCCAGGACCACCGGCGGCTGCACCGTGTGCGGACCGATCTGCAGCTGGGTCATCGGGAGAGCGTCCTTCAGGCGTGACGGGCGGGTCGGCGTCCCCGCGGTGCGGTCTCGGGGACCGGGTATCCGGCGGGACGGCCTCCCATTGTCCCGCATCCGCGGGGACGGTTGTCCCGCATCCCGGGGACGGTCCGCACGGTGCGGTTCCTCGTGGCCACCCGACCGATGGTTGTACGGTTCAACCGTGTCCGGACTCAGCCACCGGCGGCGGCTGCTCGTGCTCGGTATCTGCTGTATGAGCCTGCTGATCGTCAGCCTCGACAACACCGTTCTGAACGTCGCCCTGCCCGCCATGCGCCGCGACCTGGACGCCTCCGTCCCGGGCCTACAGTGGACCATCGACGCATACACCCTGGTGCTGGCCTCGCTGCTGATGCTGGCCGGCTCGACGGCGGACCGGATCGGTCGGCGGCGGGTGTTCAAGGCGGGTCTGGTGCTGTTCACCGTCGGCTCGGTGCTGTGCAGCGTGGCTCCCGGCCTGGGCTGGCTGGTGGCCTTCCGGATGGTGCAGGCCGTCGGGGGCTCGATGCTCAACCCGGTGGCCATGTCGATCATCACCAACACCTTCACCGAACCCCGGGAGCGGGCCCGCGCGATCGGCGTCTGGGGCGGGGTCGTCGGAATCAGCATGGCCGCCGGACCACTGGTGGGCGGGGTGCTGGTGGACGGTGTGGGCTGGCGGTCCATCTTCTGGCTCAACCTGCCGGTGGGGCTGGCGGCCCTGGTGCTCACGGCCCGGTACGTGCCCGAGTCGCGGGCGGCACGGCCCCGGCGGGTGGACGCCGTCGGCCAGTTGCTCGTCATCGCCCTGCTGGGATCCCTCACCTACGCGATCATCGAGGGCCCGGCGGCCGGCTGGACCTCGCCGCTGATCCTGACCTGCGCCGCCGTCGCGCTGCTCGCCGCCGTGACCCTGGTGCGCTACGAACAGCGCCGCGAGGAGCCACTGATCGACCCGCGGTTCTTCCACAGCGCGCCGTTCAGCGGAGCCACGGTCATAGCGGTGAGCGCGTTCGCGGCGCTGGGCGGCTTCCTGTTCCTCAGCACGCTCTACCTGCAGGAGATCAAGGGGCTGTCGGCGCTGCAGGCCGGGGTGTGGATGCTGCCGATGGCAGCGACGACGTTCGTCTGCGCACCGCTGTCCGGACGGCTGGTGGCCGTCCGCGGTCCCCGGCTGCCGCTGCTGCTCGCCGGGGTGTCGATGGCCGCGAGCGGTCTGCTGTTCGCGGTGTTCGACGCGCAGCGCTCGGACGGACTGCTGCTCACCGGCTACGTGCTGTTCGGCGTGGGCTTCGGCCTGGTGAACGCGCCGATCACCAACACCGCGGTCTCCGGCATGCCGCGCTCCCAGGCGGGCGTGGCCGCGGCCGTCGCCTCCACCAGCCGGCAGGTCGGTCAGTCGCTCGGGGTGGCGGTGATCGGCGCGGTGCTGGCGACCGGGGTACGCGCAACGGCCGACGCCGGGGCGTTCGTCGCGGCGAGCGGCCCGGCCTGGTGGATCATCGCCGGGTGCGGTGCGGTGGTACTGGCCGTGGGCCTGGCCACCACCGGTGGCTGGGCGGCCCGATCGGCCCAGCGGACCGCCGCCCTGCTCGAGCCGGGCACGGTGGATCAGGCGTCCGCGAACTCGAGGGCGTGAAGCCGCTCCAGCCGCTCGCGCGACTCGTCGTCCGCCGGGACGTAGGTGACGATCCGCGGCCCCTGCCGGGGACTCAGCCAGAGGCTGGTGTGGTGGAGGTGCAGCATGCCGACCCGGGGATTCCGGATGCGCTTCAACTGATCCGTCGCGTTCAGCACCTCGTGCTCCTCCCAGAACGTCCGGAACGCGGGCGAGACCCGCTGGAGCCGGTGGAGCAGCGTGGTCCAGGCGGGCTCGGCGAGGTGTCCGGCCATCGCCGCCCGGAACTTGGCCACCATCGCCCGCTGCGACTCCTCGAGATCGACCAGGGCGGCCTGCCAGTCGGCGTTGGTGAAGCCCAGCCACATGCAGTTGCGGTCCTCGTACGGCAGCGCGTCGAGGTCGACGATCAGCCGCGCGAAGCCGCGGTTGTAGGCGAGGACGTCGTACCGGCTGTTCTGGACACAGGCCGGGTACGGCTCCAACTGCTCCAGCATCAGGCGCAGGGACGGGGAGACTGTGGCGCACGTGCGCCCGGGCGCCGGGTCGGACACCGCGGCGAGCGCGAAGAGGTGGCTGCGCTCGCTCGGGTCGAGCAACAGGGCACGGGCGACGGCATCGAGGACCTGCGCGGAGACGTGGATGGGGCGCGCCTGCTCCAGCCAGGTGTACCAGGTGACCCCCACCGCGGAGAGCTGCGCGACCTCCTCACGGCGCAGGCCGGGCGTACGGCGACGCCGCCCCCGGGGCAGTCCCACCTGCTCGGGGGCGATCCGTTCCCGGCGGCTGCGCAGGAAGGCGGCGAGCGCGGCCCGCTGCGCCGCTTCCCCCTGGGGGCGCTTCGGGACGGTGGCCCGGGTGCCCGACTCCTGCACCGCCGTCCGGGACTGTGGGGTAGACCTGGACCGCGGGGCCGTCCCGGGCAGCAGGGTCGTCTCCGACCGCGGGGTCGACCTGGATTGCGGGGCCGTCGCGGACTGCGGGGTCGTCGCCTGCGCTGGAGTGGTCATAACGTCAGGGTGCCGCACCGTTCAGCCCGTTTCCAGGTAGTCCCGATACCAGGATAAGGAGACTCTGGTACCCGGCTCAGCGCTGATCGATGCTCGGAATCGTGAGCGATACCCGACTACACACCCCGACCTCCACCCACACCGCGGAGACCGCTGCCGCGCCGCCCGCACTCGGCCGACTCGGCCTGTTCACCGTGCTGCTGGGCGCCTCCCTTCCTCTGATCGACTTCTTCATCGTCAATGTCGCCCTGCCGTCCATCGACCGGGAGCTCTCCGCCGGCCCCGCACTGCTGGAACTGGTGGTGGCGGGGTACGGCGTCTCCTATGCCGTCCTCCTGGTGCTGGGCGGCCGGCTGGGGGACATGTTCGGTCGCCGCAGGCTCTTCCTCGCCGGAATGGCAGCCTTCGGCCTGACCTCACTGGCGTGCGGCGTCGCGCCGGACGCCTGGTCGCTGGTCGCCGCCCGGGTGGCGCAGGGCGCCGCCGCGGCCCTGATGCTCCCCCAGGTGCTGGCCACCATCCAGGCGACGACATCCGGCGCCCGCCGGGGGCGCGCGCTGAGCCTGTACGGCGCGACGGCGGGGCTGTCGATGGTCGCCGGGCAGGTCCTCGGCGGCGTTCTGGTGGCGGCCGATCCGGCCGGGACCGGCTGGCGTTCGGTCTTCCTGGTCAATGTGCCGGTGGCGCTGCTCGGCCTGGCGCTTGCGGCCCGTACCGTCCCGGAGACCCGCTCCGAACGGCCCGCGCCGGTCGACCTGCCGGGCACCGTCCTGCTGGGCATCTCGCTGACCGCGCTGTTGGTGCCGCTCACCGAGGGACGGGCCGCGGGCTGGCCGCTGTGGACCTGGGTCCTGCTGGCGGCGGTCCCCTTCACGGTCGGCGCGTTCTGGGCGGTGGAACGACGGGCCGACCGGCAGGGCCGTACGCCGCTGGTGCCGCCGAGCCTGCTGGCGTTGCCGGGGCTGCGGCGCGGGCTGCCGATGGTGCTGCCGTTCTCCATCGGCTTCGGCGGCTTCATGTTCGTCGTGGCGGTGGCGCTTCAGCAGGGGCTGCACCTCGGGCCGGTGGCGGCCGGCCTGGCGCTGGTACCGATGGCGCTGGCCTTCTTCATCGCCTCGCTGATGGGCCCGCGGCTGATCGGCCGGTACGGCAGCCGAGTGGTGACCGCCGGTGGACTGCTCCAGGCCGCGGGACTGGCACTGATCGTCATGGCCGCACTGCGGAACTGGCCGGAGCTGGGCTTCGGGGACCTGCTGCCGGGCACGGCACTGGCCGGGTTCGGACAGGGGTTCCAACTGCCCGTGCTGTACCGCATCGTGCTGGCGGACGTGCCGGGGGACCGGGCCGGGGTCGGCAGCGGTGTCATGGTGACCACCCAGCAGTCGAGCCTGGCGCTGGGCGTGGCCACCCTCGGCAGCCTGTTCCTGGTGCTGGACGAAGCGGTGGGAATGCGCGACGCGCTGGTCGGCACGCTCGTCGTCCAACTGGGCCTGGTGACGCTGACGGTGCTGCTGAGCCTGCGGTTGCCGCGCACGGTGACCTGAGGGGCGGGCCCGACGAGCGGATACAGGGCCGGGCGCGGGGCACGGCGGAGCTCCCACGCCACCTGACAACTGACGGAGGGCCGATGTGCCGAGCGTGACCGAGCGCTCGGCGGGGCGGAGGCCCGTATGCCGGCGCGGAGGCCACAGCCGGAGGAGTGCGAGACCGCGCCGGAGCGATGCGGAAGCCAGAAGCCCCGGCCGAGGCAGAGGCCGGGGCCGGAACAGAGCGAGGACGGCCGGGGCCCACGGGGGAACGGGACGGATCCGGCGGGCGGAGTGGGGTGCGGTCGATGCAGGCCACCGGAGGCACCTCGCGCCGCCCCGCGCCCCGTTTCGCACGCATCGCCGCATCTCGTTTTCCCTGCGCATCGCGTCCCCCTGTCCGTTACCGGCGCATCGCACCGCCCTGCGTTCCGACATTCACCGTGCCTGACTCGGCCGCCGTCGGCGCCCGCTCCGCCGCCGATCCCCACGAAGGAGTGACAACTATTGAAATCTGTCATCGCGCATGCCATGGTCGATGAGCAGAAGGGCATGACCCAGCACCGTCCGGCCCGCGGGCCGCCGACCTCCACGGAGTTCCCATGACGTCGCAGCAAGTCCCCCTCCGCACTCTCGGCTCCACCGGCCCCCGGGTCCCGGCGCTCGGCCTGGGCTGCATGGGGATGTCCGCGCTCTACGGCGAGACGGACGAGAAGGAGTCGATCGCCACCATCCATGCCGCTCTCGACGCGGGCCTGGCGCTGCTCGACACCGGCGACTTCTACGGCATGGGTCACAACGAGCTGCTGATCCGCGACGCACTGCGGAGCAGCAGCCAGGGCCGCGACCGGGCCGTCCTCAGCGTGAAGTTCGGAGCCCTGCGGGATGCCCGGGGCGGCTGGTCCGGATACGACGGCCGGCCGGCCGCGGTGAAGAACTTCCTGGCCTACTCTCTCCAGCGGCTCGGCACCGACCATGTCGACATCTACCGGATCGCCCGGGTGGACCCCGCCGTACCGATCGAAGAAACGGTCGGGGCGATCGCCGAGGCAGTCGAGGCCGGGCAGGTGCGGCACATCGGTCTGTCCGAGGTCGGCTCCGACACTCTGCGCCGGGCGTCAGCCGTGGCCCCGGTCTCGGACCTCCAGATCGAGTACTCCCTGCTCTCCCGGGGCATCGAGGAGGACATCCTGCCCACCTGCCGGGAGCTGGGCATCGGCATCACCGCGTACGGCGTGCTCTCCCGCGGCCTGATCAGCGGGCACTGGAGTCGCGACCGCCGGCTCGACTCCCGTGACTTCCGCGGCATGAGCCCCCGTTTCACCGGGGACAACCTGGACCACAACCTCGATCTGGTGGAAGCTCTCCGCAAGGTCGCCGATGCGAAGAGTGCTACCGTCGCCCAGATCGCCATCGCCTGGGTCCTGGCCCGCGGAGAGGACGTCGTTCCGCTTATCGGCGCCCGACGGCGCGACCGGCTCGGCGAGGCGCTCGGCGCACTGGAGGTCCCCCTGAACGCGGAGGACCTCATGGCGATCGAGACGGCCGTCCCGGCAGGTGCGGCAGCGGGAGCACGCTATCCCGCATCCCAGATGGCCCACCTGGACAGCGAGAAGATATAGCCCCCGTACCCGAACGAGAGGCCCCAAGGACCCGATGCCGCCCGAGACTCTGACCCCCGCCCGCATCCTCGAAGTCACCGAGGAGGTGCTCCGGCGGTACGGCCCGGCCAAGGCCACGGTGGTCGATGTGGCGCGGGCACTGGGCGTCAGTCACGGCAGCGTCTACCGGCATTTCCCCAGCAAAGCCGCCCTCCGCGAAGCGGTCACGGCGCGCTGGCTCGACCGGACCTCGGCCGAACTGGACACGATCGCCTCCGGGCCCGGACCGGCCGCAAGCCGGCTCGAGCTCTGGCTGTCCGCACTGTTCGACGCCAAGCGCCACAAGGCAGGCGACGATCCGGAACTCTTCGCCACCTACATGGTGTTGATCGGCGAGAGCAGCGGAGTCGTCGACCAGCACATCGACGACCTGGTGGGGCAGCTGGCGAAGATCCTCAAGGACGGCTGCGATCAGGGGGTGTTCGCCGCCCCGGAGGCCGGCTTCGATGTCACGGCGCGCGCGGTGTTCGACGCCACGGGCCGCTTCCACGACCCGGCGTATGCCATGGAGTGGTCCGCACCGGAGATCACAACCGCGTTCGCGGGCGTACGGGACCTGGTCCTGCGGGGCCTGCGCAGCTGAGCCCAGGTGCTGCACGGTTCCCACACGTCGAACCTTCTCCGCACCAAGGCCGTGCGTGCTGGTTCTCGGGCAGCCCCGGATCATGCGGCGGCTGCGGGGGCACCGCAGGCCGCGACGGATAGGCCTCGGACGAGCGTCGGAGCGCCTTGATGGGGGCTTTGCCCAGGGCCTGTTGGGGCGGCCCGGCCGTCGACGTCGAGCGCGAGAGGTCACTCGGCATACCAGCGGATCACCAACGTGGCGCAGTCGACAGACCGGCCGCACAGCACACGAGTAGCGGGAGCGGGGGCTGCGGGTTCGTCGCCTTCGATGCTCCAGTTTCCGTCGCCTTCGGATGCTGCGGTGCCCGAGGCCTTCGGGCGCTGCGGTGCCCGACGCCTTCGGACGCTGCGGTGTCCGTCGCCTTCGGGCGCTCCAGTGTCCGACGCCTTCGGATGCTGCGGTGTCCGACAGGGCTTCGCCCCCGGTCGTCGGCTCAGGCCGAGGCTGGGGCGCGCCAGCCCGTGTCACGTCCCGTCGCGGCCAGCAGCGCGTCGAAGGCCGAGGCCCCGTCGGGCACCGGCAAGGGGTCACCGAAGACCTTCATCTGCCGGGCCGTCGGAGCCATTTCGTCCACCAGGGCGGCGAGGGCGCCGATGCTCGCGGGGTCGGGGGTGAAGGACTGCCCGGTGGCGCGGGCCAGGTCCCAGGCGTGCACCGTCAGGTCGAGCAGCACCATGCTGCCGAGCGTCCGCGCGGGAAGGTTCATGGATCCGGCGGCGCCCTCGTCGGCGCCCGGTGCGGCCCAGGCCTCGACGAGCCGTGCGGTCTCGTCGCCGAAGCGTCCGCGCCAGTCCCCCTCCAGATAGTCGGGGGTGGTGGTGAAGTCCGCCTCCTTCCGGGCGGCGACCGCCTGGAAGCCGATCACCACATGAAGGAGGTGGTTGAAGAGATCGCCCACGGTGTACTCCGCGCAGGGGGTGGGCGCTCCGAGCTGATCGTCACGCAGGCCGCGCACCACGGGTGCCGCTTCCCGGGACGCCGCTGCGAGCAGTTCACTGATTCCGGTCGTCATGGCTCCGACGCTAGAGGAGGTCCAGCGGAGGCGGCTTGAAAAAACGCGACGTACGATCGCCGTCATGGCACGACCACGGCGTGACACCCGGGGCATCGTGGACGCCCCGGAGCTCCTCCGGCGGGTGCGCTTCCGCCGCCGCGAACCCGCCGGTCCGCTGCGTCCGTACCTGGAGCACTACTGGCTGATCGACTGGGATCTGCCCGAGCCGTACGCCTCCCATGTGGTGCCGCACCCGTCGGTCAACGTCGTCTTCCAGCGGTACGGCGACCATGAGGGCTTCGGTGAGCTGTCGGGCATCGGCCAGGAGCTCGCGACGCACAAGCTCGAAGGCATCGGCCGGGTGTGCGGGGTGCAGTTCCGGCCCGGGGGCTTCCGGCCGTTCGCTCCCGGCCCGCCGGTGTCGCGGTGGACGGGGCGGCGGCTCCCGCTCACCGAGGTCTTCCCCGACGCCGCCGGGAGCGCGGAGGCGGTTCTCGGCCCGGCCGAGGAGGACACCCGGGTCGCCGCCCTCGACGCCTTCCTCCTGGCGCACGGCCCGGTGGCGGACCCGCAGGCCGATCTCGCCATGGCGCTCGCCCACCGCATCCGTACCGACCGGACGATCCTGCGGGTCGCCGACTTCGCCCGCGCCGAGGGGCTGTCCGTGCGGACGCTCCAGCGCCTTTTCGCCGGCTACGTCGGGGTCAGCCCCAAGTGGGTCATCCTGCGCTACCGGATCCACGAGGCCATGGAGCGCGCCACCCTGGAGGCGGACGTGGACTGGGCGGGCCTGGCGGCCGAACTCGGCTACAGCGACCAGGCACATCTGGTGCGCGACTTCACCGCCAAGGTCGGTGTACCGCCGACGGCCTACGCGAGCTGAACCACGGCTCGAACGCACCAGCAACGCAAGGGCAACGCACCCAGTAACGCACCGGCGCCCCGGACCTGCGAGGTCCGGGGCGCCGGGACAATCAGCCGTGGGCCGAGAGCTGCGTCGTTCAGCAGCCGAGCAGGCGACCGCCCAGGTAGGCCTGGATCTGGTCCAGCGAGACGCGCTCCTGCTTCATGGTGTCGCGCTCACGCACGGTCACCGCGTTGTCGTCCAGGGTGTCGAAGTCGACGGTGACGCAGAACGGCGTGCCGATCTCGTCCTGGCGACGGTAGCGGCGGCCGATGGCGCCCGCGTCATCGAACTCGATGTTCCAGTTCTTCCGCAGGTCGGTGGCGAGGCCCTTGGCCTTCGGCGACAGCTGCGGGTTGCGGGACAGCGGCAGCACGGCCACCTTGACCGGGGCCAGGCGCGGGTCGAGCCGCATCACGGTGCGCTTCTCCATGACGCCCTTGGCGTTCGGCGCCTCGTCCTCGTTGTAGGCGTCGAGCATGAAGGCGAGCATCGCCCGGTTCACACCGGCCGCCGGCTCGATGACGTACGGAGTCCAGCGCTCGCCGGCCTCCTGGTCGAAGTACGACAGGTCCTGGCCGGACGCCTTGGAGTGCGCGCCCAGGTCGTAGTCGGTGCGGTTGGCCACGCCCTCCAGCTCGGAGAACTCGGTGCCACCGAAGTTGAAGCGGTACTCGATGTCCGCGGTGCGCTTGGAGTAGTGCGAGAGCTTCTCCGCCGGGTGGTCGTACCAGCGGATGTTCTCCTCACGGATACCGAGGTCCCGGTACCAGTTCCAGCGCTGCTCCATCCAGTACTCGTGCCACTGCTCGTCCTCGCCCGGCTTGACGAAGAACTCCATCTCCATCTGCTCGAACTCGCGGGTGCGGAAGATGAAGTTGCCCGGAGTGATCTCGTTCCGGAAGGACTTGCCCATCTGCGCGATGCCGAACGGCGGCTTCTTGCGCGAGGTCTGCTGGACCTGGGCGAAGTTGGTGAAGATGCCCTGCGCGGTCTCGGGACGCAGGTAGGCGACCGAGCCGGAGTCCTGGGTCGGGCCGAGGTGCGTGGCGAGCAGGCCGGAGAACTGCTTGGGCTCGGTGAAGGCGCCCTTGTTACCGCAGTGCGGGCAGTTCACGTCCGTGAGGCCGTTGGCCGGCAGGTGGCCGTGCTTGGCCTCGTACGCCTCCTCCAGGTGGTCCGCGCGGAACCGCTTGTGGCAGGAGGTGCACTCGGTGAGGGGGTCGGTGAACGTGGCGACGTGACCGGAGGCCTCCCAGACCTCCGGGGCCAGGATCACCGACGAGTCGATACCGACCACGTCGTCGCGCGAGGTGACCATGGAGCGCCACCACTGGCGCTTGATGTTCTCCTTGAGCTCGACGCCCAGCGGTCCGTAGTCCCAGGCGGCGCGCTGGCCACCGTAGATCTCGCTGCACGGGTAGACGAAGCCACGGCGCTTGCTCAGGCTGACGATGGTGTCGATCTTGTCGGCGGCCACGGTGCTCTCTTCATTACGACGACGAAGGTCATGGTGGGATCCGCCGGAACACCCGCGCGCGGATGGGGACCGTCCCGCCCGGAGGGTGCGGGAGGCCGGCCCCTGCGGCCCAGCGAATACCTCAGATTACCGGCGGCTGTACCCCCTGGATCAAATCGGTTCGGCCTTGCTCCGCCCGATGCGCTTTGTTGACAATCGTTTCCACCTTTGTTGAAAATGAGTGTCATGAACGTAGGACGCCGTCTCATACCCGCCGCAGCCGTCGCCGGCGCCACCGCGCTCGGCCTGGTCGCCCTCTCCGCCTGCTCCCCCGCCGACGGCTCGACCGGCACGAAGAACGGCAAGCTGGACGTGGTGGCGTCCTTCTACCCCATGGAATACCTGGCGAAGGAGATAGGCGGCAAGCACGTCTCCGTCTCCGCCCTGACGAAGCCCGGCACCGAGCCGCACGACCTCGAGCTCACCCCGCAGCAGACCGCCCGGCTGGGCGAGGCCGGCATGATCCTCTACCTCAAGGGCCTGCAGCCCGCGGTCGACGAGGCCGTCGGCCAGGCCGAGGTGAAGAACACCGTCGACGCCGCCGGCCTGACGCGGCTGGAGCACCACGGCACCTCCGTCGGCCACGGTCACGAGCACGGCCACGGCGAGGAGCAGCACGGCGCCGAGGGAGACGCGGCCGACCCGCACATATGGCTCGACCCGGTGAAGTACGCGCAGGTCGCCGAGGGCGTGGGCAAGGCCCTGGAGAAGGCCGACCCGGACCACGCCGCTGAGTACCGGAAGAACACCGAGCAGCTGGTGGGCAAGCTCGACGGGCTCGACAAGGCGTTCCGGGACGGCCTGAAGAAGCGTTCCACCGACACCTTCATCACCACCCACGCCGCCTTCGGCTACCTGGCCGAGCGCTACGGCCTGGACCAGGAGGCCATAGCGGGCCTCAGCCCGGAGTCCGAGCCCAGCCCGGCACGGATCCGGGACCTGCACGGGATCGTCGCGAAGGACAAGGTCAACACGGTCTTCTTCGAGGCGATCGCCTCGAAGAAGACCGCGAAGAGCCTGGCCCGGGACACCCGGCTGAAGACCGATGTCCTCGACCCGCTCGAGGGGATCACCGCACAGTCCCAGGGCGACAATTACCTCGAGGTCATGCAGGCGAACCTGCGGAACCTGCAGAAGGCACTCGGGACCCCATGACGGCTCGGGACCACATGACGGAGGCACCCATGGCACGCCGCGCCGAAGGCCGTAGCGACGACGAGGACCGGCCGGTCGTATCGCTGCGCGGGGCATCCGCCTCGCTCGGCGCGCGGCCCGTGCTGCGCAAGGTCGACCTGACCGTGCGGCGCGGCGAGGTCGTCGCGCTGCTCGGCGCCAACGGCTCCGGGAAGTCGACGGCCGTACGGGCCGTGGTGGGACAGGTTCCGCTCACCGGCGGTGAACTGGAGCTGTTCGGCACCGAGGGGCGCCGGTTCCGCGACTGGGCGCGCATCGGCTATGTGCCGCAGCGCACCACCGCCGCGAGCGGCGTGCCCGCGACCGTCCGTGAAGTCGTCTCGGCGGGCCGACTGTCCCGGGCCGGGCTGGGCGTGCTGCGCCGCGCCGACTGGGCCGCGGTGGACCGGGCCCTGGAGCTGGTGGGCATGGCCGACCGGGCCAAGGACTCCGTGAACGCGCTCTCCGGCGGCCAGCACCAGCGAGTGCTGATCGCGCGGGCCCTGGCGGCCGAACCCGAACTGCTGATCATGGACGAGCCGATGGCCGGTGTGGACCACGCCAGCCAGGAGGTCCTCGCCGCGACCCTGCGCGAGGCGGTCTCCGGCGGTGCCACCGTCCTGCTCGTCCTGCACGAACTCGGTCCGCTGGAGCCGCTGATCGACCGCGCCGTGGTGCTGCGCGACGGCTGCGTGGTCCACGACGGGCCGCCGCCGCAGGCCGTCGGCCAGCACGCGCTGCCGGGCCACGACCATGTGCATCCGCACGCGGACACCACCGCGGAGCCGATCCGGACGGGGCTGCTGACCTGATGACCACCACCACGACCCACCGCACCGGCCGCCGCCTCGCGCGGCCGTCCCGGGGGTACTGAGAGCCATGGACCTCCTCACCTACGACTTCATGCAGCGGGCGCTGCTGGCCGCCGTGCTGGTGGGCATCACCGCCCCCGCCGTCGGGATCTACCTCGTGCAGCGCCGCCAGGCGATCATGGGCGACGGCATCGGGCACGTGGCCCTGACCGGTGTCGCCCTGGGCTTCCTCACCGGCACCAACCCGGTGTGGACGGCCGTGCTGGTCTCCTCGCTCGGCGCCGTGCTGATGGAGCTGATCCGCTGGTACGGCAAGGCGCGCGGCGATCTGGCGCTGGCGATGCTGTTCTACGGCGGCATGGCCGGCGGTGTGCTGCTGATCAATCTTTCGCCGAACGGGTCCAACGCCAGCCTCACCTCGTATCTCTTCGGCTCGATCACCACGGTGTCCCGGTCCGACGTGGTGGCGATCTCCGTGCTGGCCGCCTTCGTGGTGCTGATCACGCTGGGGCTGCGGCGCCAGCTGTTCGCCGTCTGCCAGGACGAGGAGTTCGCCCGGGTCACCGGCCTGCCGGTCCGGCTGCTGAACCTGCTGCTGGCCGTCACCGCGGCCGTCACCGTCACCGTGGCGATGCGGGTCGTCGGCCTGCTGCTGGTCAGCGCGCTGATGGTGGTCCCGGTGGCCGCAGCCCAGCAGGCCACCCGCAGCTTCGCCATGACGCTGGCCTTCGCGATCGGGATCGGCGTGGTGGTGAGCCTGTCCGGCACGGTCGGCTCGTTCTACGTCAACGTGCCGCCCGGGGCGAGCATCGTCATCCTCGCCATCGCCGTCTTCGGAGTGATCACCGCGCTCGCCGCGCCGATGGCGAAAAAACGGGCCCGACGGGCCGCGGCGGCCGGGGAAGAGTGCACCCTTGAAGTACCACCGGGCGTCGCCGCCACGGGGGACGACGTCAAGGTGTAGCCGTTTCCGCACGCCCGGGCTGGCACAATGGCGACCCGTACGTGCGGAGCGGGTGATCTTCAGGAGGCAACGGTGGCTACCGCGGGGAGCAGTTCGGCGAACACCGCCCCGGTGCGCGGCCGGTCGACCCGACAGCGCGCCGCGGTGGCGGCGGCACTCGACGAGGTGGACGAGTTCCGCAGCGCCCAGGAGCTGCACGACATGCTCAAGCACCGTGGCGACTCGGTCGGCCTGACCACCGTCTACCGCACCCTCCAGTCGCTCGCCGACGCCGGCGAGGTGGACGTCCTGCGGACCAGTGAGGGCGAGGCCGTCTACCGGCGTTGCAGCACCGACGACCACCACCACCATCTGGTGTGCAGCCACTGCGGCAAGGCGGTCGAGGTGGAGGGCCCGGCGGTGGAGAAGTGGGCGGAGCAGATCGCCGCCGACCACGGCTTCGTGGACGTCGCCCACACCATCGAGATCTTCGGCACCTGCGGGGAGTGCGCGGCAGCGCGGTCCTGAGCCCGCAGGAGAGCTGCGAGGGCGGCAGAACGCTCCGAGGGCGCGTCCGGCGCGAGAACCGCCCCGGGGCCCGTCCGGAGCGCGCTCCGGCGCCCGAGACGGCTCTGTGCGCCCTCCGCACACGCACACCCGCTCCCTGGGCCGGGGAACCCCGTGGCACGGTCCCACCAGGCCCTCCAGCGCTTCCTGCTCCCCCACGGCGTCCGCCCCCGCACCGAACGAGGCGCGGGGGCGGAGCGGCGGCCTTCCGGCCGGGGTACGAACCGGGCGGGGGTTCAGGAACCGGCCGGGGCGGACGTCCCGTCGGTTTCCTCCCCCGCATTCGGCAGCGCGCCGCCGAACCGGCGGTCCCGGGAGGCGTACTCCAGGCAGGCGCGCCACAGGTCACGGCGGTCGAAGTCCGGCCACAGCACGTCCTGGAAGACCATCTCGGCGTAAGCGCTCTGCCATATCAGGTAGTTGGAGGTGCGCTGCTCGCCCGAGGGACGCACGAACAGGTCCACGTCCGGCATGTCCGGGTAGTACATGTACTTGGCGAAGGTCTTCTCGTTCACCTTCGAGGGGTCGAGCTTCCCCGCCTTCACGTCCGCGGCGATGGCCGCCGCCGCATCGGCGATCTCCGCACGGCCGCCGTAGTTGACGCAGAAGTAGAGCGTCATCGCGTCGTTGTCCTTGGTCTGCTCCTGTGCCACCTGGAGCTCCTGGACGACGGACTTCCACAGCTTCGGCATCCGGCCGGTCCAGCGGATCCGGATGCCCAGGGCGTCCATCTCGTCGCGGCGGCGCCGGATCACATCGCGGTTGAAGTTCATCAGGAAGCGCACCTCGTCCGGCGAGCGCTTCCAGTTCTCGGTGGAGAAGGCGTACAGGGAGAGGTTCTTGACACCCATCTCCAGACAGCCCTTGAGGACGTCCATGACGACCCCCTCGCCGACCTTGTGCCCCTCGGTGCGCGGCAGACCGCGCTCCTTCGCCCAGCGGCCGTTGCCGTCCATCACGACCGCCACATGGCTCGGCACCAGCTCGGCCGGGATCTTCGGCGGGCGCGCACCGGACGGGTGCGGCTCGGGGGTCAGGTAGTCGCGGCGGCGGCCCAGAAGCCCGCGTCGTGCCATTGCGTTCCGTCTCCTATTTCTCTACATACCTGAGCGAGCGCAGTCCGCGCTCCAAATGCCAGTGCAGATACGCCGCCACGAGTCCACTGCCTTCCCGGGCGTGCCGGGCCTCGCTCCGGTCAGCGGTCTCCCAGTCGCCGGTCAGCAGCGCGCCGAGCAGCGTCAGAGCTTCCGTCGAGGGTACGACGCTGCCGGGAACCCGGCAGTCGACGCACACCACTCCACCGGCGGCGACCGAGAAGAACCGGTTGGGGCCGGGCATCCCGCAGCGCGCACACGCCTCGAAGCTCGGGGCGTAGCCGTTGACGGCGAGGGAGCGGAGCAGGAACGCGTCCAGGACGAGATGCGGCTCGTGCGCCCCCGACGCCAGGGTCCGCAAACCCCCGACGAGCAGCAGGTACTGCTGCACGGCGGGCTCGCCCTCGTGGTCGGTGAACCGTTCCGCGGTCTCCAGCATGGCGGTGCCGGCGGTGTAGCGGGCGTAGTCGGTGACGATGCCGCCACCGTACGGGGCAATGGTCTCGCTCTGGGTGCAGAGCGGCAGGCCACGCCCCACGAGCTCGCTGCCGCGCGCGAAGAACTGCACGTCGACGTGGGAGAACGGCTCCAGCCGGGCCCCGAACTTCGACTTGGTGCGGCGCACTCCGCGGGCGACCGCCCGCACCCGGCCGTGGCCGCGCGTGAGCAGCGTGATGATCCGGTCCGCCTCACCCAGCTTCTGGGTGCGCAGCACGATGCCGTCGTCGCGGAACAGACTCATGCCGCCATTGTCCCGTACGGAGGGACCGGCACCGGCGGCCGGGGCGCGGGTCGCGGGCGGTGCGGGCACATACGGCGGGCGGTGCGGCGGGGCGCGGCGGGCCGGGTCAGGAGGGGGTGCGGGCCGCCGCGGCGAGCAGCCCCTCGGTCTCCGCGTGGCCGAGGAGAAGGGCCCGGCCGACGGCGGCGAGCGCCTCGCGCTCCGCGGGGCTGTACGGGCCGTCGGCGAGCGCGATCCGGGCACCCTGCAGCAGGATCCCCTCCCGGCCCACCGGGGCGAGGTGCGGGGACAGCGGTTCGAGGGCCTCGTGGAGCTCGATCGCCAGCGCGGTGCCGCCTTCGAGACCGCCGTCGAAGCAGCCGGGAAGCCGTCCGGTGTCGGCCGCCAGGGCTTCGACCAGCGCGAGCAGCTGCTCTCCGGTGCAGTCCTCGAATCCGGCGCCGCGCACCGCGCCGACCGCGACCTCCCGGACACCGCGGTCCTCGGCGCCGCCCGCCGCGAGGACGGCGAGCGCGACGGTGTGCACGGCATCCCGGAGCATGGCGGAGAAGCGGGTGGTGGTCGGGTGGTCGAGGACGTCGGCGCCGAACCGTCCGTGGCAGGAGCAGCACTCCACGACGGGGCCGGTGGCGCCGCGCGGGAGGAGCGGCAGACCGAACACGGCGAGCCGGCGGCGGCCGGTGCGCCGGCGGTAGTTGCGGTCGCCGCCGCAGTCCGGGCAGAAGAACTCACCGTCACCGACGGTGCGCCACGTCGTGCGCATTCCCCACACGCGCTGCATTGCGCACCTCCGCCACATCAGCCCCGAATGTACCGACACGGACTGCCGTCACTCGGTGACTCTTCGGCAACGGCGCCGTGTGGAGGTGATGTTAACCACATCCGTGATGCGACGTCAGCACCCTGTACGGAGCCGGCCGTCCGGCCGCGCGCCGCGGCGGCTCCCCCCGGCGCCCGGGTGCGGGCATCCGGACCCGCCCGACCTGCGGCGGGCCGGTGGGGCGCCGAGCGGGGCCGGCCGCCCGGGCGGCGCAGATCACACCGCGGGCCCGCCCCGGACACGGCCGTGCCCCCGTTCCGGCGCCGGAACGGGGGCACAGAGGCGGAAAACGGCGCGGAATCAGCCGCGCGCGGCCCGGTTCACCGCGGAGATGACGGCCTTCAGCGAGGCGCGGGTGGTGTTGGGGTCGGTCCCGATGCCCCACAGCACCTTCCCGTCGATGGCGCACTCGATGTACGAGGCGGCGCGGGCGCTCGCGCCCTCGCTCATCGTGTGCTCCTGGTAGTCCAGCAGCCGAGCGTCGATGCCGATCGCGGCCAGCGCGTCGAAGAACGCGGAGATCGGGCCGTTGCCGGTTCCGGTCAGGACCGTGTCCACCCCGTCGACCACGGCCTCCACGGTGAGCGCGTCCCCGCCGTCCGTGGTGGTCGAGGTCTGGGCGGAGCGCAGCGCGATCCGGCCCCAGGCGTTCTCCGGGGTGGGCAGGTACTCGTCCTGGAAGGTGGACCAGATCTGCGCCGGGGTGACCTCGCCGCCCTCGGTGTCGGTCTTCGTCTGGATGATCTTCGAGAACTCGATCTGCATCCGGCGCGGCAGGTCGAGGTGGTGGTCGTTCTTCAGGACGTAGGCGATTCCGCCCTTGCCGGACTGCGAGTTGACCCGGATCACGGCCTCGTAGGAGCGGCCGACGTCCTTGGGGTCGATGGGCAGGTACGGCACGGCCCACTCGACGTCCCCCACCGGCTTGCGCTGAGCGGCGGCCTCGGTCTCCATGGCCTCGAAGCCCTTCTTGATGGCGTCCTGGTGGGAGCCGGAGAAGGCGGTGTAGACCAGGTCGCCCGCGTAGGGGTGGCGCGGGTGGATGGTCATCTGGTTGCAGTACTCGGCGGTGCGACGGATCTCGTCGATCTGCGAGAAGTCGATCTGCGGGTCGACGCCCTGGCTGAACAGGTTCATGCCCAGCGTCACCAGGTCGACGTTGCCGGTGCGCTCGCCCTGGCCGAACAGGCAGCCCTCGATGCGGTCGGCGCCCGCCATGACGGCCAGTTCGGCGGCGGCGACGGCGGTGCCGCGGTCGTTGTGCGGGTGCACCGACAGACATACGTGCTCACGGCGGGAGAGGTTCCGCGACATCCACTCGAAGCGGTCGGCGTGCGTGCTCGGGGTCGAACGCTCCACGGTGGCGGGCAGGTTGAGGATGATCTCGCGGCCGGGCTCCGGCTGCCAGACGTCCATGACGCCTTCGCAGACCTCCAGCGCGAAGTCCAGCTCGGTGTCGGTGAAGATCTCGGGGCTGTACTGGTACCCGAAGGCTGTCTCGTCGCCCAGCAGCTTCTCGGCGTACTCCATGACCAGCCGGGTGCCGTCGGTCGCGATGGCCTTGACCTGCTCACGGGAACCGCGGAAGACCACCCGGCGGAAGACCGGCGCGGTCGCGTTGTACAGGTGCACGGTCGCCCGGTGCGCGCCCTTCAGCGACTCCACGGTGCGCTCGATCAGTTCCTCGCGCGCCTGGGTGAGGACGGAGATCGTCACGTCCTCGGGGACGGCGCCCTCTTCGATGATCGAGCGGACGAAGTCGAAGTCGGTCTGCCCGGAGGAGGGGAAGCCGACCTCGATCTCCTTGTAGCCCATGGAGACCAGCAGGTCGAACATGGCCCGCTTGCGGGCCGGGGACATCGGATCGATCAGCGCCTGGTTGCCGTCCCGCAGGTCGGTGGAGAGCCAGCGCGGGGCCTGCGTGATGCGGTTCTCCGGCCAGGTGCGGTCGGGGATGTCCACGGCCTCGTACCGGCCGTAGCGGTGGATCGGCATTCCGGAGGGCCGCTGGGTGACGGACGCCGCGGTGATGGGCGTGGGGCGACCGACGGACGATGCGGGATTCATGTGCGCTGGGCTCCTGTCGAAGGGTTCTCGACGGCCGACGGTGGGCAACACCGGACTCCGCGGGGAGGGGGTCGGCCTCGACTACAGACCCTCGCCGCGGCGGCTAAGAAGAAGCAGCCCAAAACGCATGATGATCCGCAGCGTAGCGGAGTCCCCCGCCCGCCGCCGAGCCCGTTCCAGCATGCAAGACGGACAGGGCGTGACAGCGACGTGGTGTGACGGTGACGTGGCGCGACAGCGGAGTGGTGCGGCAGCAGGGCGGGTGACGGCGGGGACCGGGACGTCACTCCATTTCGGTAATCATGGTCGCAACCAGTGACACTTTCATCACTCCATGCCACATTGCGCAGCATGACCCCAGTCTTCTGCACGATCGTGCCGCCCCACGTCCTCGACAAGCTCGCCCGGGCCGGCGACCCGGCGCTGGCCTCGCCCGCCCGGCGCACCCTGGAGCACGACGCCTCGCAGCGCACCCGGCGCCGGCTGACCACGGTCATCGGAGCCGCCGCCGCGACGGCCTCCCGGGGCCCCGCCGACAAGCCCCTCCGCACCATCTGCGACGCCCGGCACCGGGAGCAGCTGCCGGGCACCGAGGTGCGCGGCGAGGGCGACGAACCGGTCAAGGACGCGACCGTCAACCGCGCCTACGCCGGGCTCGGCGCGACGTTCGAGCTCTACCTCAAGGTCTACGGCCGCAGCTCCATCGACGGCTCGGGGCTGCCGCTGGACGCGACGGTCCACTACGGCGAGGACTACGGCAACGCCTTCTGGGACGGCCACCGGATGGTCTTCGGCGACGGTGACGGCGAGATCTTCCTCGACTTCACCATCCCGGTGGACGTGATCGGTCACGAGCTGACCCACGGCGTCACCCAGTACACGGCCAATCTGGAGTACTTCGGCCAGTCGGGCGCCCTCAACGAGTCGATGTCCGACGTCTTCGGCTCACTGATCAAGCAGTACGCACTGGGCCAGACCGCCGAGGAGGCCGACTGGCTGATCGGTGCGGGCCTGCTCGCCCCCCGGGTCACCGGGGAGGCGCTGCGCTCCATGAAGGCCCCCGGCACCGCGTACGACGACGACGTCCTGGGCAAGGACCCGCAGCCCGCGTCGATGGACGACTATGTCCGCACCGGCAGCGACAACGGCGGGGTGCACATCAACTCCGGCATCCCCAACCGGGCCTTCCACCTCACGGCCACGGAGCTCGGCGGCCACGCCTGGGAGCGGGCCGGGCAGATCTGGTACGACGTGCTGACCGGGGGCGAGCTGGCCTCGGACGCCGAGTTCGCGGACTTCGCGCGGCTCACGGTCGCCGCCGCGCAGGCCCGCTACGGCGAGGGGCCGGAAGGCGAGGCGGTGCTGAAGGCCTGGTCCGAGGTGGGGGTGCCGACCGGACGGCAGCGCACGGCGGGCTGACGGCGGGAACGGCCCCCGGAATGGGTACTGGTCCAGCCATGCGCATTCACGTGACACGCAGCGGAGGATTCGCGGGCATCGAGCGCAGCGCCGAGGTGGACACCTCGGGGCGGGCCGATGCCCCCGAGTGGCAGGCGCTGGCCCAGGAGGCGGCGGCCGCCGGCCGGGACGCGCCCCCGGCCGGGGTGCCCGACGGCTTCAGCTACCGGATCACGGTCGACGGCCGTACGTTCCACTGCGCCGAGCCGCGGCTGAGCGACGCCCAGCGGGAGCTGGTCACCCGGGTGCTGAAGGAAGGCGCGTAGCCGGAGGTCGTGCCCGCCTCCGCGGGGCGGGCACGGGCGGCGCGGGACCCTGGGGCGTGTTTCGAAAGTCCCGCCTGGCCGGAGGTGTCCGGCCCCGCCCTTCGGGCGGACGACGCTACTTTCGAAACACGCCCTAGAAGCCCAGCTTGCGCAGCTGCTTGGGGTCCCGCTGCCAGTCCTTGGCCACCTTGACGTGCAGGTCGAGGAAGACCGGGGTGCCGAGGAGCGCCTCGATGTGCTTGCGCGACTTCATCCCGACCTCCTTCAGCCGGGCGCCCTTGGGGCCGATGATGATGCCCTTCTGGCTGGGGCGCTCGATGTAGACGTTGGCGTGGATGTCGAGCAGCGGCTTGTTCTCGGGGCGCCCCTCCCGGGGCAGCATCTCCTCGACGACGACCGCGATCGAGTGCGGCAGCTCGTCCCGCACGCCCTCCAGGGCGGCTTCCCGGATCAGCTCGCCGACCATGACCTGCTCGGGCTCGTCGGTGAGGTCGCCCTCGGGGTAGAGCGCCGGACTCTCGGGGAGCATCGGGACGAGCAGGTCGGCGAGCAGGCCGACCTGCCGGTCGCCCACGGCGGAGACCGGGATGATCTCGGCCCACTCGATGCCGAGCTCCTTGCCGAGCCGGTCGATCGCGATGAGCTGCTCCGCGAGTTGCTTCGAGTCGACCAGGTCGGTCTTGGTGACGACGGCGACCTTGGGGGTCTTCTTGATCCCGGCCAGCTCGGTGGCGATGAAGCGGTCGCCGGGGCCGAGCTTCTGGTCCGCGGGCAGACAGAAGCCGATGACGTCGACCTCGGCCCAGGTGGTGCGCACCACGTCGTTGAGCCGCTCGCCGAGCAGGGTGCGCGGCTTGTGCAGCCCCGGGGTGTCGACCAGGACGAGCTGGGCGTCGGGGCGGTGCACGATGCCGCGGACGGTGTGCCGGGTGGTCTGCGGCCGGTTGGAGGTGATCGCCACCTTCGTCCCGACCAGTGCGTTGGTCAGGGTCGACTTGCCCGCGTTGGGGCGGCCGACGAAGCACGCGAAGCCCGCGCGGTGGGTCGCCTCCGGCGCGGACTGGGACGAGGGGGATCGGTCACTCATGGCGCCCATTCTCCCCGATCGTCCGGCCCGGCTCGACCAGCCCGGGGGGACCGGGACCCGGAGAGGGCGCGCCCCTCGGCCCGTGCGCCGGCGCCGTGGGGCGCGGGCGCCCCGGTCACCCGACGGTGACGGAGGCGCGGATCACCCGACGGTGACGGAGGCGCGGAGCGTGCCGTCGGGGCCCGCGAGGAGGACGGGGGTGTCCGGGCCGCCGAGGTCGCGCACCGCGGCCCGGTCGCTGTCCGAGACCTCCTCGGCGCCGGTGACCAGGGCCGCGGCCTCCAGGGACTGGGCGCCGCCGGCCACCGCCATCGCCACGGCGGTCTGCAGCGCGCTGAGCTTGAGGGAGTCGAGGTCGACGGTGGCGGCGACATAGGTACGGCCGGTCTCGTCCCGTACGGCCGCCCCCTCCGGGACGGAGTTCCGCGCCCGGGCGGAACGGGCGAGGATGATGATCTTGCGGTCGTCCGGGTCGAGAGGCGCTTCGCTGCTCATGCGGACGAGCATATGCCGCGCCCCGGCACCGGGCGCGGGAGGGCCGCCGGCGGGAGGGCCGGGCGGGGGAAGGACCGCCGGCGGGAGGGCCGGACGGGCCGCCGCCGACGTAAAGCCGGGGGCGAGCGCCTCCCGGTGACCGGCAACTGGACGCACGGACGGCCGCCGCCATCGTCGCGACGGCCCCGGACGGGGCGGTCGCCGGCCCCGCCGCGTCGGCGGCCGTCAGCCCGCGACCGTGGAGATCGACTCGCGGCGGCCCTCGGGGGAGGTCAACCAGGCCAGCTTCGCGGCGGTGTCGGTGCCGTGCAGCGGGTTGTGCAGCACCACCGTCAGGTCGGGACGGGCGGGCAGGCGCAGCTGGGTGCTCTCGAAGAACAGGCTGCCGGCCAGCGGGTGTTCGTGCTCCTTGACGAGCTGGCCGCCGGCCCGGACATCACCGCGGGCCCACAGCTCGGTGAACTCCTCGCTCACCGCGGAGAGTTCGTCGATGATCTGCTGGAAGCCCTCGTCGTCCGGCCGCTCGGCGACCGAGGCACGGAACTGGGCGACGACCGCGGACGCGGCCTCCTGCCAGGTGCGGCTGCGCGACCGGTAGGCCGGGTCGGTGAAGAAGTCCACCAGGCAGTTGCCGCCGGGGGCGAAGCCGAAGACCAGCGCGGCGGCGTCGTTGTGCATCACCGTGTTCCAGTACGGGTCCAGGATGTGCGCGGGGAACGGCATCCAGCCGTCGATCAGCCGGCGCAGCCCGTCGCACGCCGGGGAGCCGGGCTCCTCGGCCTCGGGGAGCGGCGGGTTCAGCCCGGCGAGGATGTAGAGATGGCGCCGTTCGGCGCTGCCGAGCCTGAGCACCCGGGCGACCGCGTCGAGGACCTGCGGGGAGACCGTGATGTCGCGGCCCTGCTCCAGCCACTGGTACCAGGAGGCGCCGACCCCCGCGAGGACGGCGACTTCCTCACGGCGCAGTCCGGGCGTGCGCCGCCGGGCGCCGCCGTCCGGCAGCCCCGCCTCCGCCGGGCTGATCCGGGCCCGGCGGCTCATCAGGAAGTCCCGTAGTTCCTGCCGCCGACGGGACTTCGCGCCCGCCGCCTGCCGTGCCGCCCCGGTCCCCGTCACCGGCTCCCCCTCCTGCTCGCCCCCGGCACCGTCCGGCAGCTGCCCGCCTGGTGGTGCGACCACCAGCATAAACTCCCGCTCCCCGGGGGGACTTGGCGCCGCGGAGGCTGGTCGCATGGCGATCGACACCACTTCTCCACCGGCAGCTCAGACCCCGCCCCGGGCGGAACGGCTCGCTCCACGGGCCCGGCTCGTGCTGCTCATCCTGTGCGCGGCCCAGTTCATGGTCGCGCTCGACTTCTCCATCCTGAACGTGGCACTGCCCGTGCTGGGCGAGGATCTCGGATTCGGCCAGTCCGACCTCCAGTGGGCGGTCACCGCGTTCGCGCTGCCGTCGGGCGGTTTCCTGCTGCTGTTCGGCCGGATCGCCGACCTGTACGGGCGGCGCAGGCTGTTCCTCACCGGCCTGGGCCTGTTCACCGCGGCGTCCGTGCTGGCCGCGCTGGCCTGGGACCCGGCGTCCTTCCTCACCGGGCGGGCGCTCCAGGGGCTGGGCGCCGCGGTCGTGGTGCCCACCGGTATGTCCCTGCTGACCACCACCTTCCCCGAGGGGCCGCAGCGGGACCGCGCGCTGGGCGTCAGCGGCACCCTGCTGTCGCTGGGCTTCACCGTGGGCATGGTGCTGGGCGGTGTGCTGACCGACACGGCCGGCTGGCGGTCCACGATGGGCCTGCTGGCGGTGGCGGGCGCCGGCGTGCTGCTCGCCGCGCCCGGGCTGCTCGCCGAGAGCCGTCATCCGCAGCGGCCCCGGGTCGACGTTCCGGGCGCGGTCACCGTCACCGGCGGTCTGCTGGCCCTGATCTACGCCCTGTCGACGGCGGCCCAGCGCGGCTTCGGCGGTGCGGACGTGCTGCTGACCCTGGTCGCCGGGGTGGTCCTGCTGGGCGCGTTCGTGGTCGTGGAGTCCCGGGCGGCCGAGCCGCTGGTGTCGCTGCGGATGCTCCGCCGTCCGACGGTGGCCTGGGGCAACGCCGGGGGCCTGACCACCTTCGCGATGATGAGCGCCGTCATCTTCCTGCTGACCCTCTATCTCCAGGAGGTGCTGGGGCTCTCCGCCTTCTGGACGGGGCTGGTCTTCGGGGTGCAGGGCGTGGTCGCGGTGTTCTCCGGGATGATCGCGCCGCGGCTGGTCGCCCGGATCGGCGCCCGGTCGACGCTGCTCCTGGGGCTGTCGACGCAGGCCCTCTTCACCGCGCCGCTGTTCCTGCTCGGGACAGCCGCCTGGGGCGCCTGGGCCGCCACGGCAGGGGTCACTCTGGCCTGCGCCGGGCACCTGTGGGCGATCGTCGCCTACGGCAGCATCGCCACGTCCGGTCTCCCGGACGGCGAACAGGGGCTGGCCACCGGTCTGGTGACCAGTTCCCAGCAGGTGGGGATCACGGTCGGCATTCCGCTGCTCAGCGCGTTGGCGACCAGCCGGGGCGACGCCCTGCGGGAGACCGGTACGGACGCCGTCGCGGCCACGCTGGACGGCATCCGGCTGGGGCTGGGCGTGGACGCCGTCGTCGTGGCGGCCGTGGCGGTGCTGATCGGCGTCGGGCTGCGCCGTCGCGGGGGTGCGGCCCGCGGCTGAGGGCCCCCTGCGGACGCCGGGAGGCCCGCCGTGATCGGCGGGCCTCCCGGGGCCTTGCGGTCAGTCGTCGGTGTCCGCGTCCTCGTCGGCCGGCGGGCCCTCCCCGGAGCGCACCGGCTCGACCAGGACCGTGACGATCCGGTTCCGGCGGCCGGCCGGGGACTCCGCGGTCAGCCGCAGGGCCTTGAGCGTCGGGTCGGCGGTGTCCTCGGAGAGGTCGACCTCGGCCGTCGCCCCGGCGATCGGGACCCGGCCCAGCGACTTGGCGAGCAGCCCGCCGACGGTCTCCACGTCCTCGTCGTCCAGTTGGAGCCCGTACAGCTCGCCGAGGTCGCCGATGTCGAGCCGGGCCGTGACCCGGTGCCGCTCCTCGCCCAGCTCCTCGACGGGCGGCAGCTCCCGGTCGTACTCGTCGGTGATCTCGCCGACGATCTCCTCGAGGATGTCCTCGATGGTGACGATGCCGGCGGTGCCGCCGTACTCGTCGATGACGACGGCGACGTGGTTGCGGTCGTGCTGCATCTCGCGCAGCAGGTCGCCCGCGTTCTTGGTGTCGGGCACGAAGGCGGCCGGGCGCATCGCGGTGGAGACCAGGTCGGTCTCGGCGTCCCGGTTGATGTGCGTCTTCCGGGCGAGGTCCTTCACGTACACGATGCCGACGACGTCGTCCTCGTTCTCCCCGGTCACCGGGATGCGGGAGAAGCCGGAGCGCAGCGCGAGGGTGAGTGCCTGGCGGACGGTCTTCGCCCGCTCTATGACGACCAGGTCGGTGCGCGGCACCATCACCTCGCGGACCAGGGTGTCGCCCAGCTCGAAGACCGAGTGCACCATCCGGCGCTCCTCGTCCTCGATGAGGGACTCCTGTTCGGCGAGGTCCACCATGGCGCGCAGCTCCGCCTCCGAGGCGAAGGGGCCCTTCCGGAAGCCCTTGCCGGGGGTGAGGGCGTTGCCGAGGAGGATCAGGAGCAGCGGGACCGGCCCCATGACCCGGGCCAGCGGCAGCAGCACGTACGCGGCGGCGGTGGCGGTGTTCAGCGGGTGCTGGCGGCCGATGGTGCGCGGGGAGACCCCGACGGCGACGTAGGAGACCAGCACCATCACGCCCAGCGCGACGGCCAGCGCCTCCCAGGTCTCCCGGAACTCGCTCACACACACGTAGGTGACCATGACCCCGGCGGCCATCTCGCAGGTGACGCGGACCAGCAGCGCCACATTGAGGTAGCGGGTGGGGTCGGCGGCGACGGCCATCAGCTTGGCGCTGCCGCGCCGCCCGGAGCGGACGGCCTCCTCCGCGCGGAACCGCGTCGTCCGGGCCAGGCCCGCCTCGGCACAGGCCGCGAGCCAGGCCACGACGACGAGCAGGACGGCGGCCGCGACGAACGAACCGGTCATCGCGTGGTGGGGGCCGGGGAGGGCCCTTCGAGGCCGCGCTCGGCACGCCAGCCGTCGATGATCGCCTTCTGCAGACCGAACATCTCGGCCCGCTCGTCCGCCTCCTCGTGGTCGTAGCCGAGCAGGTGGAGGACGCCGTGCACGGTGAGGAGCTGGAGCTCCTCGTCCATGGAGTGGGCCGTCTCCGCCTCCTCGCCCTGCTTCTGCGCCACCTCCGGGCAGAGCACGATGTCACCGAGGAGCCCCTGCGGGGGCTCCTCGTCGTCCTTGGCCGGCGGGCGCAGCTCGTCCATCGGGAAGGACATGACATCGGTCGGGCCGGGGAGGTCCATCCACTGGATGTGGAGCTGCTCCATGGCGTCGGCGTCGACGACGATCACCGAGAGTTCGGAGAGCGGGTGGATCCGCATCCGGGTGAGGGCGTAGCGGGCGACGTCCAGGACCGCCTGCTCGTCGATGTCTGTGCCGGACTCGTTGTTGACGTCGATCGACATGGGGTTTTCGCGTTACTTTCGTTGGATTGTCACAGCCCGTTGCGGCTGTCGTACGACTCGTACGCGTCGACGATACGGCCGACCAGCTTGTGCCGGACGACGTCACTGCTGTTCAGCATCGAGAAGTGCACGTCGTCCACTCCGTCCAGGATCTCCCTGACCTGGCGCAGACCGCTCTTGGTGCCGCCCGGCAGGTCGATCTGGGTGACGTCACCCGTGATCACGATCTTGGAGTCGAAGCCGAGCCGGGTGAGGAACATCTTCATCTGCTCGGGATTGGTGTTCTGCGCCTCGTCGAGAATGATGAACGCGTCGTTGAGCGTCCGGCCGCGCATGTACGCCAGCGGGGCGACCTCGATGGTGCCGGCCGCCATCAGGCGCGGGATCGAGTCCGGGTCCAGCATGTCGTGCAATGCGTCGTAGAGCGGGCGCAGATACGGGTCGATCTTCTCGTAGAGGGTGCCCGGCAGGAAGCCGAGCCGCTCCCCCGCCTCGACCGCGGGCCGGGTCAGGATGATCCGGTTGACCTGCTTGGACTGCAGGGCCTGGACCGCCTTGGCCATGGCCAGGTAGGTCTTGCCGGTACCCGCCGGGCCGATGCCGAAGACCACCGTGTGCTTGTCGATCGCGTCGACGTAGCGCTTCTGGTTGAGCGTCTTCGGGCGGATCGTGCGGCCGCGGTTGGACAGGATGTTCTGGGTGAGCACCTCGGCGGGGGACTCGGTCGCGCCCGCTGCTCCGTCCTCCTCGCGCAGCATGGCGATCGAGCGTTCCACTGCGTCCTCCGTCATCGGCTGGCCGGTGCGGAGCACCAGCATCATCTCGTCGAACAGGCGCTGGATCAGAGCCACTTCCCCGGCGTCGCCGACGGCGCTGATCTGATTGCCGCGCACATGGATGTCGGTGGACGGGAAAGCCCTCTCGATCACTCGCAGCAGGGAGTCGCCGGATCCCAGGACCGTGACCATGGGGTGCTTGGCCGGGACGGTGAAGTGGGCGCGCGCCTGCCCCTGCGCGGGAGTCTTGGCTGGTGTCTGAGTCATGAGCCGGCTCTCTGGCCTGCTCACCCCGCCTTCCATGCTCGACATGCCGCGCGCCATGCCGCACGGCACCTTGGGATACCAGCCTACGACGGAGCACCGACAACGCCCGAGCGCTTTTCGCGTACGCCCGTACGCGCTCCGCGTCCGGCCTCAGCGCGGCCGGAAACCGATGGTGGGCACCGCCCGGCGCAGCGGCCAGGGCCGGGCCCCGGCGGGCAGCAGCTCGTCGAGGAAGCGGTACCGGCGCAGTGCCGCGGCCTGGTCGTCGAACGACTTCACGTGCTGCCACCAGGAGGCGACCTCCACCCAGCCGGGCGCGGACAGCGAGCCGCCGAACTCCTGCACCGAGAGGGCGGCGGTCAGCCCGGCGAAGGCGAGCCGGTCGCCGAGTGGCCAGCCGGCCAGGGTCCCGGTGACGAAGCCGGCGACGAAGACGTCCCCGGCGCCGGTGGGGTCGAGCGCCTCGACCCGGATGGCGGGGACCTCGGCGGTCTCCCCGGTGCCGCCGTCGACGGCGTACGCCCCGTCGGCGCCCATGGTGACGACGGCGAGCGGCACGGTCTCGGCGAGGGCCCGGGCGGCGGCGCGCGGGCAGTCGGTGCGGGTGTAGCGCATCGCCTCCTCCGCGTTGGGCAGGAAGGCCTCGCAGAGCTCCAGGTCGGGGAGGGCGGTGAGGTCCCACTGCCCGGTGTCGTCCCAGCCGACGTCGGCGAAGATCCGGCTGCCCCGCCCGGCGGCGACCGAGATCCACTCGGCGTGCCGCCCGGGGGCCAGCGCCGCGACACAGGCGCGGGCGGGCGGCGGGCAGGCCGGGTCGAGCCCGGCGGGCGGCGCCTCGTGGCCGTGCGTGACCATCGTGCGCTCCCCCTCGTACGCCATGGAGACGGTGACCGGGGAGTGCCAGCCGGGCACCCGGTGCGACTGGTCGAGGTCGATGCCCTCGCCGGCCTCCAGGCTGTCCCAGCAGTAGTCGCCGTACATGTCGTCGCCGAACGCCGCGGCGAGCGAGGTGCGCAGCCCGAGCCGGGCGAGCGCGGTGGCCATGTTGGCGACCCCGCCGGGGCTGGACCCCATGCCGCGCGCCCAGGACTCGGTGCCGCGGACGGGGGCGCTGTCGAGTCCGGTGAAGATGATGTCGAGGAAGACCGCGCCGGTCAGATAGACGTCCACCGCCGGATCATCGGGAGTGCGCAGCGCGGCGAGCGGATCGAGCAGGTGGCCCGGCCCCGTCTCCCGCGCTTCAGGAATCCCGTCCGGTGTCGTCCTCATGATGTTCCCCGGTCTCACCACGTTCGTTGCAGGTTGCACCACCATGACCCATCGTACGAACCGGGTCGAGCACCGCTCAGCGGCGCCCCGGCAGGGCGACCCGCATGAGGTCCCGGGCGACGGTGAGCTCCCCGGCGAACCCGGCGGCGCGCGCCTGGCGTTCGAACTCGGCGGGCTCGGCGTAGCGCTGCGAGAAGTGGGTGAGCACCAGATGCCGCACGCCCGCCTCCGCGGCGGCCCGCCCGGCCTGCCCGGCCGTCAGATGGCCGTGCTCCTCGGCGAGCCGGGTCTCCTCGTCGAGGAAGGTCGACTCGATCACCAGCATGTCGCACCCCTCGGCGAGCGCGTGGACGCCCTCGCACAGCCGGGTGTCCATCACGAACGCGAAGCTCTGGCCCCGCCGGGCCTCGCTGACCTGGTCGAGCGTGACGGTGACGCCGTCCTCGGTGGTGAACACGCCGTCCCGCCGGATGCGCCCCACATCGGCGCCGCGGATGCCGAACCCGGCCAGCCGGTCCGGCAGCATCCGCCGGCCGTCCGGCTCGGTGAGCCGGTAGCCGTAGGACTCCACGGGGTGCGAGAGCCGCCGGGCCTCGAAGGTGAACTCCGGCCCCGCGACCAGCACACCTCCCTCACCGGAAACCGGCTCCTCCGTGATCGGGACGGTCTCCCGGTAGGCCGTGGACCAGCGCAGCCGGTCGAAGAACCGCTTCCCGCTCGCCGGGTAGTGCGCGGTGACCGGATGCGGCACCCGGTCGAGGTTGATCCGCTGGATCACCCCGGCCAGCCCGAGCGAGTGGTCGCCGTGGAAGTGGGTGACGCAGAGCCGGTTCAGATCGTGCGCGGCGACCCCGGCGAGCAGCATCTGCCGCTGGGTGCCCTCGCCGGGGTCGAACAGGATGCCTTCGCCGTCCCAGCGCAGCAGGTAGCCGTTGTGGTTGCGGTGCCGCGTGGGCACCTGGCTGGCGGTGCCGAGGACGACGAGTTCGCGTGCGGACAAGGGACTATCCGGGGGGCCAGTTCAGGCCACGGCCGCCGAGTACATGGGCGTGCGCGTGGAAGACGGTCTGCCCGGCTCCGGAGCCGGTGTTGAAGACGATGCGGTAGCCGGTGCCGACGACCTTCTCCTCGGCCGCCACCTCACCGGCCTCCCGCAGGATGTCGGCGGTCAGCGCCGGCTCGGCGGCCGCGAGAGCGGCGGCATCACGATAGTGCGCCTTGGGGATGACGAGAACATGCGTGGGCGCCTGGGGGTTGATGTCCCGGAACGCAACGGTCGTCTCGGTCTCCCGCAGGACGTCAGCGGGGACCTCTCCTGCGGCGATCTTGCAGAACAGGCAGTCGGTCTGCGGTTCTCCCGCCATGTGCCGAGCCTCCTTGAAATGCGATCAGTACGTCCGCATGCTAACGGGCCCACCGACCACCCCCACGATCACCACCACCCACCGACCACCGAACCACACACCACACTCCCGTTGAGCATCACGCGCGGGGCTGCCTCAGCGCCGAGGCCACCGGCCCGGCCTGCACGCAAGGGATGGGGCCCAAAGCCGCTGGACGACCGTGACAGCGCGGGCCACCGACCCAGCGGTCGGACGCAAGGGCGCGGGGCCGCAGGGCTGGGTGAACGCAAGGGGGGCGCAGGGCGGCCGGGTGAACGCAAGGGGGTGGGCGTACCGGGCGTACCGGGCCTGCGGCGAAATGAGGGGGGCATTGGGGGAGGCGGTCCGTCCGGGGGTG